>CAXNNH010000063.1:0-8094 GCA_964203325.1 Burkholderiales bacterium
CAAAGAGTTGAGGTGCAGAATTATAGACCGGCCTTAGATGTCGTCGTCAAGAAGAGCCTGTTGCTGACGGTTGATGAATTCTCCCATGCTGTCGATGCCGCGTAACTGCAGGATGTTGTTACGCACGGCAGCCTCAAGCAAAACGGCCAGGTTACGACCGGCGGCAACGGGAATGACGACTTTACGCACCGCCACGCCGAGAATTTCCTGTGTTTGGGCGTCGAGCGGCAATCGGGGAGAGTCGATTCCTGCTGCGGGTTTTTGCAGAAGCACAATGAGCTTGAGCTTCATTTTGCGCCGCGATGCCGTTTCGCCAAAAATCGTACGAATGTTGAGCAAACCCAAGCCGCGTACTTCCAGGTAGTCACGCAACATGCCGGGGCAACGGCCTTCAATGGTGGTTGGAGCAATCCGCGCCAGTTCGACCACATCGTCGGCGACCAGGCCGTGGCCGCGTGAAATCAGTTCTAGCGCCAATTCGCTCTTGCCGACGCCGGAATCTCCGGTGATCAGGACGCCCATGCCGAGAACATCCATAAAAACACCATGCACCGAGGTCGAATCGGCTAGTCGACGCGAAAGATAGATGCGCAGCAGTTCGATGATCGCCGAGCAGGGTTTGGGGCTGGTGAACAGCGGGGTGTGCGTAGCCTCGCAGGCTTCCTGGATTTGCGGTAGCACCGCAAGACCATCGGCGACGATGATCGCTGGTGGTTGCGCTTCCATCAGATCGGCGACTTGCTGACGCAAACGATCTACATTGACACGTAACGCCCATGCGCCTTCGGCTTCGCCGATGACCTGCAGGCGTTCCGGGTGAATCATGTTCAGATGGCCAACCACGTCGGCGCCGTAGTTGCCCTGTTGCTTGAGTTCGATCTGCCGATCATGGCCAATAGCAGCGACCCAGGACAGTTGCAGTTTTTCGCGATGATCTTCGTAGAGCTGGGCGACGCTAAATCTGCGCTGTGTGGTCATTTGCTGTCGGCGAACAGTTGCTGAATAGCGCGTGCATCTGGCGCTGTACTGAGCGCTTCACGGCAACTGCGGTCTGAAAAGCGTTGGGCCAGCTCGGAGAGAATCTGCAGGTGTTGCTCGGTTGCTTGCTCTGGAACGAGCAGAACAAAAAGAAGAGAAACCGATTTTCCATCGGGCGAATCAAAGGGAACTGGGACACCGAGGCGCAGGAAAGCCCCCGTTGCTTCCTTAAGCCCCTTGATGCGGCCATGCGGAATGGCGACTCCTTGACCCAGTCCGGTAGAACCGAGTCTTTCACGCGCGAACAGGCTATCGAAGACTACGCTACGGGCAATTCCCTGGCTCTTTTCAAGCAATACCCCAACCTGCTCGAAAACGCGCTTTTTGCTGCTCGCCTCCAGATCGAGGACGATATTTTCAAGGGTCAGTAACTTGGAGATATGGCTCATACAAAGTGACAACCGAAGGCGGCAAACATGATGGAAAAAATTGGTGCGCAGGGCATCGATTTGAGCATAAGCAGAAAAGCGTGGGCAAGGGCTGGCAAAAGCCGGCCCCGCCTCACGCTGATACTACTCGGCAGCGATGTGGTCCACAATCTTGTTGCCACGGTGATGATCTTGAAGCTTTTGTTTGTATTTCTGTACCTGACGGTCAAGCTTGTCAACCAAGCTATCCACCGCAGCGTAGAGATCTTCGCCCACTTCCTCGACGAAAATATCCTTGCCTGGTAGATGTACCGTTACCTCGGCCTTCTGCTTCAGCTTCTCCACTGACAGAATCACGTTCACGTCGATGACGTTATCAAAATGACGAGTGACACGCTCAAGTTTGCTGGTCACGTAGTCGCGAATTGCTGGAGTGACTTCGAGGTGGTGTCCACTGATCTGCAGGTTCATAGTGTGGCTCCTTTATTAGATGGACTTACGTAGATTGACCGGCGGGATGTTAAGCGCTTCACGGTATTTTGCAATCGTTCTTCGCGCTACAACAATTCCCTGCTGACCAAGAACTTCGGATATGTGACTATCCGAAAGGGGCTTTTTCGGTGGCTCGGCACCTATTAGTTGCTTTATCAGCGCGCGAATGGCGGTTGCCGAACACGCGCCGCCGGCTTCTGTGGCGACGTGGCTACCAAAAAAATATTTCAATTCAAAAATTCCGCGCGGCGTGGCCATGTATTTTTGCGTTGTCACACGCGAGACGGTTGATTCATGTAATCCCAGAATGTCGGCAATTTCTCGCAGTACTAAAGGCCGCATGGCCACTTCGCCGTGATCGAAGAACTGGCGTTGACGATCAACGATAGCTTGCGCTACCCGCAAGATCGTGTCAAAGCGTTGCTGTACATTTTTTATCAGCCAGCGCGCTTCCTGTAACTGGCCGGCAAGACCCGATCCTCGCTGTTTGGTCAAAATATCGGCGTAGAGTCGGTTGATGCGCAGGCGGGGAAAAGCATCAGAATTGACGTTAACCGTCCAATGTCCACGTAATTTACGCACGACGACATCGGGGGTGATGTAGCGGGCGTCCATCGTCGAATACTGAGCGCCAGGCCGTGGATTGAGGCTACGAATCAGATTTTGTGCACTGCGCAACGCTTCGTCGTCGCACCCCGTATGCTTTTTGATCTTGACAAAGTCGCGCGCGGCAAGCAGATCAAGGTGATGGCGCACTATCGTTAATGCTAGATCTCGAGTCGTATCGTTAGGCAATACTTCCAGTTGTAATGCCAAACACTCTTGCGCATTGCGCGCACCGACACCTGTGGGATCGAAATATTGCAGATGCTTTAGGGCAATTTGTAATTCTTCCGGTTCGATTTCCAGTTCGGGCGGCAGCGCTTCGGAAAGTTCTTCGAGAGATTGTGTCAGATAGCCATCATCGTCGAGCGCCTCAATCAGGCACTGAACCAGCGTTCGATCGCGATCTGGAATGCTCATCAGGCCGAGTTGCCAGAACAAATGCTCGCGTAGCGAAGTCGTAGCCGCCCTCACATCTTGATATTCATTATCATCTTCATCGAAATTACCGGAGGAGGATGAGTAGGAGGCTTCCTCCCCTAACCAGCTTTCGTCATCAGCCGACGAGTGCTCGACCGGTTCGGGAGGATCCGGTTGCGCGTCGGCCCTTTCAGTTGCAGCAACCTCAGCTTCGGCAGTTCCCGGAATCGGAACACTCGGCGCGTATTCCTCTTCCTCGCGTTCGATGAGCGGGTTCTCGAGCAAATATTTTTCAAGCTCCTGCTCTAGTTCCAGGGTCGACAACTGCAGCAGTCGAATCGATTGCTGCAGTTGTGGCGTCAACGCCATGTGCTGCGATAACTTAAGTTGTAGGGATGGTTTCATTTACGGAGCCACCTTGACCGCCGAGTAGTGAACGGTTAATGGTGTGTGCTGAGTGGTGAAAAGAATAAATCGGAGCAAATATCCGTAATTTTCTATTGAACTCTGTTGGTGCTCATTGAAAGTAATTAAATATATATTACTCAGCAAGTTACCGCGATTTCCTAGCTTAATTCAGTTGTTCCCAAAACTCTCTGTCCATTCTGAGAGAGATGTAATCAAAACATGCTTCCGGGGAGAGCAGGTGTCTCAAAGGCGGAAATTCTCACCCAAATAAACCTTCCTGACGCTTTCATTATAAATGATTTCACTCGGTCTGCCCGAGGCAAGCACCCCACCCTCGTTAATGATGTAAGCATGGTCACAAATGCCGAGTGTCTCACGAACGTTGTGGTCGGTGATTAGTACCCCGATATTACGTTCCTTGAGGAAGCGGATAATTTTCTGAATGTCGAGCACGGCAATCGGATCAACGCCGGCAAAGGGTTCGTCAAGCAGGATGAAGCGTGGTTCGGTCGCCAGAGCGCGTGCAATTTCGACCCGCCGTCGTTCACCACCCGAGAGCGATGCGGCCGAACTATTGCGAATATGGCCAATATGCAGCTCTTCGAGAAGACTCTCCAGGCGATCTTCGATTTCCTTTTTCGACAATTTCTGCAGTTCCAGGACGGCCTTGATATTCTCGCTCACCGTCAATTTTCGAAAAACTGAGGCTTCCTGCGGCAGATAGGAAACGCCGAGTTGAGCGCGCTTGTGGATCGGCAAATGCGTGAGCTTGACATCGTCGAATTGAATTTCGCCACCGTCGCAGGCAACGAGGCCGACGACCATATAAAAACAGGTGGTTTTTCCCGCACCATTGGGGCCAAGAAGACCGACAACCTCTCCGCTTTCTACTTCAAAGGAGACGTCATGCACCACGGTGCGCGCTTTGTAGCGCTTCTTCAGATTATGTGCCGCGAGTGTGCTTTTTGCTTCAGACATTGCTATTCGTTTTCATCTTCAAAATCGCCACGCAGAACGCGTTGAATAATTTCTCCGGAAAAGCCTCGGTACAGCAGAAAACGCGTCTGGCGCGCACGTTCTCTATGCTCCGAAGCCGTGGGGAGACTATCGAATTTACGCTGCCAGACCTGCCGCGCCCGAGCAAATTCCGAGAACTCCCTATCATTGGCCGCCAACGTTTCGGTAACCACCTCTTCTGCCACGCCCTGCGTGCGCAATTCATGCGCCAACCGTGTGTTGCCAAAGCGCGCACACCGGGCGCTGACACGAATTTCTGCGTAGCGTTCATCGGAAAGAAATCCTCGTGTCGTCAGGTCGTCAAGTAAGACGGCTAGAGTTTCAGCATCTTCTGCAGACTCCACTAGCCCTCCCAATTTGCGCGCCAGCTCAACACGAGAATGCTCGCGCCGTGCCAGGCAACGCATGGCTCGCTCGCGCAGCGTGTCGCTCATCGCCAACCCAACCGGCTACTGATCCGACTTGATCGGTTGCGCTGTCGGCACGTTGACTGCGGCACGAATCTTGGCTTCTATCTCCTCTGAAATCTGGGGATGTGTTTTGAGGAACTCACGGGCGTTGTCTTTACCCTGACCGATTTTTTCACCGTTGTAGGCATACCACGATCCAGATTTTTCGACCAGTTTGTGCTGCACACCCAGCTCAATGATTTCGCCGTGGCGAGAAGTACCTTCGCCGTAAAGGATATCGAATATCGCTTCGCGGAAAGGCGGCGCTACCTTATTTTTGACCACTTTTACGCGGGTCTCATTGCCGATGACTTCGTCGCCCTTCTTGATCCCGCCAATACGGCGTATATCAAGACGAACCGAGGCGTAGAACTTGAGAGCATTACCGCCAGTAGTCGTTTCCGGACTACCGAACATGACGCCGATTTTCATGCGGATCTGGTTGATGAAAATAACCAGGGTATTGGTCCGGTTGATATTGGCGGTCAGCTTGCGCAGCGCCTGACTCATCAGGCGGGCCTGCAGACCTGGCAAGGAGTCCCCCATCTCGCCTTCAATTTCAGCTTTTGGCACCAGCGCGGCGACGGAGTCGATGACCACCACATCAACACTGGCAGAACGCACCAGCATGTCAGCAATTTCCAGCGCCTGCTCGCCGGTATCGGGTTGTGAAATAAGCAGCTCATCCATTTTCACACCGAGCTTCTGAGCATAAACGGGATCAAGAGCGTGCTCGGCGTCGATAAAGGCCGCCGTGCCGCCCAATTTTTGCATCTCGGCGATCACCTGAAGCGTCAAAGTAGTCTTCCCTGACGATTCCGGGCCATAGATTTCGACAACCCGACCACGCGGCAGACCACCAATACCGAGAGCAATGTCCAGCCCCAGCGAACCGGTAGAGACGACTTGAATGTCGCTCACCACGCTGCCCTCACCCATTTTCATGATCGATCCCTTACCAAACTGCTTTTCGATCTGGGCCAATGCAACTGCGAGCGCTTTCGCCTTATTCTCGTCCATCATTATTCCTTTATCCGTGTTGACAGAAAATACCCTCTTATCCGGCGCAGTGCCCATTGCGCCTACCGGCTGTAATTATATACAGCACCTGAGGAGAGTTATGTAAAAGGCGTTCTTAGCCTAGCGCAGAATCTTCTGCCTAGCTTGGCGTGTGGCTTAGGCGCTTCTCAAGAATATCCATCAAATAGAGCAGTTCGCTCACCGTTGCTAGAGGGAAACCTTGGCGCTCACCAGCTCTATTGTCACGCAGAAGACTGTTCAAATACTCAAAACCTTCAGGTGAGTCCCATGTGCGCGTTATTTCGTCACGAATGCGCGACATTCGCGCAATATTTGGCAGATGGTTCAGCAGTTGTTCAATGGAGGCGGTTTCTTCGTCGATCGGTGTAACCGGTCGAGAAGCGCAGTCGGCCATGCTATCCCAGTCTGCCGGTGCAACGTTGAAATGCAGTTTGAGCTTCTCCGAAACACCGGCGAACTCTTCACGCATATCCCCCTGCCGATAAACCTCCAGCAATTTCATCCAGGGTTGGAGCGCTTCATCCGGACTCTTCTCAATATATTCTTGCAAGGCTTGGGCGGCGCCCTTGACGCGCCCGAAGGAAAGCATGATTTCGGCCAGTTCCATGACCGGGTTGAACTCGTGATCCTCCTTGATGGCCAGGGGAACAACCGCTTGTTCCGGCTCCAGTTTTTCCTCTTTAACTTCCTCCTTGGTACCGAGCAGCGCAACATTCGTCTCGTGCCTTACCTGAGCGGTCTTGGCCGCAGAGCGCGCATCTTCTTCGATGATGCTGATCGGATCGCGTTGGACTGATTTAATGCTATCATCATTGATCGGTTTGTTTGTCAAAACCCTGCGCGTCCTCCGAGACCTTGTTAATTTCCAAAGGAGGAGCAGAACAAGCAAACCAAGCAAGGCCAAACTTTCGGTCTCCCATCCTGAGAAAATTTCAAGCAGGAAACCTGTAATTCCATAATCATACTCAGCTTCCGAGATAGGCACCGAAGGTACCTTCGGTGTGACGGCGGGCTTTGTCGCAGCAGGAGGGACGCTTTGAGACAACGGTGAAGGAGGTGGCTGCGGTAACTGTTCCTTTGGAGTTGGCGGGGATGCTGGAAGCTCCGTTGGCGATAGCTGCACCGTGGCTGACGGATCCACGCTCTTTGTTGCCCGCGCGGAGGCGCTCAGCGATGCTTCGAGTGCCTGAATTTGTTCGGAGAGAGATTGAGCTTCGACGACAGGCGGTACGGAAAGGCTGTCGGCAGAAGTGGCAGGTGCGATCTTGGCCGGCAAGGGGGCGGACGGTATGAGAGGCGAGGCGAGGGATGCACTTGCCTTGGGAATCTGAGTGTCGGCAATTTTTACCGCTTTTTCGGTCGGCAGATGACGCGTTTCGGGCAAACGAAGCACCGTACCTGCGGCCAGGCGCTTTTCACCCCTAGCACCAAGCGCCCTGTCCGGATTTGCGTTTAGCAGGGCGCTCAGAAAGCGGCTCTGTGCGGTGCTGTTGTTAGGAAAAATCGATGCAGCAATCGAGTGCGCCGACTCACCTTCGGCACATTGCCACTCCGGGCCGGCCACTGTCGGATTTACTGCGGAATGCTGGGCTGACTCTTCTACACCAGCCCGGTTAACATTTTTCGAACCTTGTGGCGCCTGCGAAGCTAGCCGCGAGGCAGCTGCCGCCAGCCGCGAAGCGGGGGGATCCATCAGTAGCGTATAGCTGCGGTATTGAAATGGGCCGCACACGACGCGCACATTGAGATGCACGACAGGTTCGTTGATTAACTGATCGGAGGCAATAAGCAGGCGCGACGTATCGTCGTTTCGCGTCAAAACAACGCGACCAGCCGCTAGTGAGAAAAGACCGGTATTTGCATTGCCATCTTGATTAACCTTGAAACATTGTGCGGCCAAACGGGCCTCACCAGTACGCTCCAGCAACTGGACTTCCGCTTTAAAGGGTTGTCCGAGGCGAGATAGAACTGCTATTTCTCCCAATTCGAGCGCGATTGCCTGGCTTACACCAAGAAACAATAGCAGAGCGAGAAGAAGATGCTTAAAGCGCATGGTGGCCGGAATGGGGATAGTAATGGGAGTAGGGATGAGAATGGGCGATTAAAAGGCAACTAAAGGTGGTTGTCCGTCGATATATTATGCCATTGGTTCCAACAGGTACGTAGCAATACCGTTTACTTCCCCGTTTACTTTCGCCGCTTTGCCGGAATCGCATGAGGCAGAAAGTACCATAAAAAACGTAGCCACCCTGCCAAGC
>CAXNNH010000064.1:0-8076 GCA_964203325.1 Burkholderiales bacterium
ATACCGGCTTCTCCACGATGATCGCTCAGAAAGGTGAGCAATTGTCGGCGCGGGTTATCGCGTTCGACGATGCTGTAGCGGATGTTCGGTCGGTCAAAACTGGAGACGAAGAGTCGGGCAGCGCCCAACCCGAGACGGCTAATGATCTCCTGGCGGGTCAGCTCGTCGGCGGTCGCCGTCAGGGCGATGCGCGGAATTTGCGGATAACGTTCGTGCAGTTGGGAGAGCTGGATGTATTCCGGGCGGAAGTCGTGCCCCCATTGCGAGACGCAGTGCGCCTCGTCGATGGCGAACAGTGCCAGCCGATTGTTTTCGACCAACTGGTCGAGCAGGCCGATGAAGCGGTCGGTGAGCAGGCGTTCGGGGGCGACGTAAATCAGATCCAGCTCACCGTGCATCAGACGACGCTCGGTGTCGAGCACCGATTTGAAATCGAGCGAGGAGTTGAGAAAGGCCGCGCGTACACCGGCGAGCAGCAAGGCGTCGACCTGGTCTTGCATCAGGGCAATCAGGGGTGAGACAACCACGCCAACGCCGGGGCGCAACAAGGCCGGAATCTGGTAGCAGAGCGATTTGCCGCCGCCGGTCGGCATCAGCACCAAGGCATCGCCGCCACCGATAATGTGGTCGACAATTTGTTCTTGGTCGCCACGGAAGGTGCCATAGCCGAAAACGCGCTGCAGAACTTGTTGGGCGGTGGTCATGCTTGGCTCATGGCTGGATGGTTTGTCGGTTGTACCGTCAGGCACAACATCGGCGGGACGGGTTGTGGCTTGGCCGCACAACCTACAAGCGGGCGCATCGCGGCGCGCCGCAGAAGCTCAACGCAAGGTCTCCCGAAAGAGCTTCAGCCCGTCCCAGCACAAAAACTCGCCGCGATCCTCGTGCCAGTCGGCCATCACCCAACGTTCGACGTGAAGACCGTCGACGATGTGGTCATGGACAGCGGGGCGGTGCGTGTGGCCGTGGATGAAGGTCGCGTAGCCATGCTCGCGCAGGAAATCCTCGGTCGCGCCGGGGTTGAGATCCATCAGCGACGGTGCGTGTTCGCGCTTTTCCCGTTTTGAATTTTCGCTTTGCTGGCGCATGGCGGCGGCAATGGCTTTACGTTCGCTCAACGGTTTACCCAGAAAGGTGCTGCGCCACGCCGGGTTGCGTACTTGCTGACGAAATTTCTGGTAATCGGTGTCATCGGTGCACAAAGCGTCGCCGTGCGCGAGGACGAACTGCCAAATGGGGAGCGAAAGCACGTAAGAATCGGGCAGCAAGCGGGCGCCGCTGCGGGCGGCAAAGGCCTCACCCAGCAGGAAATCGCGGTTGCCGTGTTGTAGCGAGATGGCCGTTCCCGCGTCGGAACAGGCACGCAAGGCGTCGACAATGGTCACATTGAATGCATCTACCGCATCCTCGGGATTGTCGAGCGCGTCGTCACCCGGCCAAACGTCAAACAGGTCGCCGAGAATGAAGAGTTGTTCGGCCGCGCGTGCCCGCTTGCCGAGAAAGTCGAGAAAAATTCGGGTGATGCCCGGCGTCTGCGGCGCAAGATGCAGGTCGGAAATAAAAAGAATCAAGGTAAAGAGATCAAAGTGGGTTCAATTCGGAAAATGGCGAACGTGCATTAGAGAGACGCTGATTTATTCGCATTTGTCATTCAGAAATCAGCGCCTCCTTAGCACATGTTCAGCTTGGCAGTGAATCAATTTGCAACAGACGGAAAAACCGGCACGGCGAGCAAAGATCTAGCAACACATCCCCTGGAAGCCGCGCCAGTGCTGGTTTTACAGAGGAGCTGCCCGGACAGCCAATAAAGACGCCACTCTCCAGCCAGCCCCCCTGTAGATCGTTTATCCATGCGGGTCTTCAGGCAGCGGTTGGCCTTAGCAAACTTCGGCGCGTTCGATAATTACATCTTCCTGCGGTACGTCCTGGTGGAAACCGGAGTTGCCGGTTTTCACTCCCTTGATCCGGTCGACTACGTCCATACCTTCGACAACCTTACCAAAGACGCAGTAGCCCCAGCCGTTGCTGTTCGGTGCTTTGTAATTAAGGAAGTCGTTATTGCCGACATTGATGAAGAACTGAGCCGTAGCCGAATGCGGATCGGAGGTGCGCGCCATGGCGACGGTGTACATGTCGTTCTTCAGGCCGTTGTCGGCTTCGTTCTTGATCGGATCGTTGCACGGCTTTTGCTTCATGCCCGGCTCGAAGCCGCCGCCCTGAATCATGAAGCCAGGAATGACGCGATGAAAGATGGTGTTGTCGTAGTGCCCGGCTTGCGCGTAGGCGAGAAAATTCTTGGCCGATTCGGGAGCCTTGTCGGCGTCGAGTTCGAGGCTAATAGTGCCGAAGTTGGTGTGCAGCTTGATCATGAATAATCCTTACTTTTTGTCAGAGTTTTTAGCAGAAGCGTTAGGGTCGGGGATAACTTTGACCGACTGGATAACAATGGGTTCCAGCGGCACATTCTGGTGAATGGCACGACCGCCGGTCGGTACTTTGGCAATTTTATCGACCACGTCCATGCCCTGCGTCACTTTACCAAACACCGCGTAGCCCCAGCTACGACCATCCTGCTCGCCCGTGTAGTCGAGCATGGTGTTGTCTTTGTGGTTGATGAAAAACTGTGCGGTCGCCGAGTGTGGCTCGGCGCGGCGGGCCATGGCGACGGTGCCACGTTCGTTTTTCAGGCCATTGCGCGCCTCGTTAACGATTTGCGGACCGGTCGATTTTTGTTCCATATCCTTGGCAAAACCACCGCCCTGAATCATGAAACCGTCAATGACGCGATGAAAAATGGTGCCGTTGTAAAAACCATCCTTGGTGTACTGCAGAAAATTCTGCACGGTTTTCGGCGCCTTTTCGGAATTTAGTTCGATGACGATCAGGCCCATGCTGGTTTGCAGCTCGACGCTGGGCGCAGCCCAGACTCCAGCGGAGAGCAGCAGCGAGCTGGTGAGGGCGGCAATGGCTGTAAGGGCCGGCAATTTTTTAAACATCAGGCGTTTCCTTCGTAAATAATTTTCCAGGTACCGTCTTCGCGAATCCAGTACTGGCTCTTTTTCGTTTGACTGCTTAGGCTGTTGCTGCGGATATCTTGATCGAAAGTGACGACGATGAACTGCTCGCGCCCTGGGTTGCGAAAAACCGAGGCTTGGCTGAGGGTCAGCTTGATCGCTTCCTTGCCGCGCCCTAGTTGGTTTTTCAGGTGGACGAACAGTTGGCTATTTTGTCCGTCAGCCTTGAAATCTTTCGCGTAATGCCGGATAAAACGCTCGTAGTCGCGACTCTCCAGGTCGGATCGCCATTGTTCGATTTTCTCATTCAGCGCGTTGCGCTCACTTTGCCAGTCGTCGTAGGACAGCCATTCTATCGAATTGCTGATGATGACGGGGGTCAAGCCCAGTTGCAGATTCTTGGCCAGGGCCAACAAGTCGGCGTTCGTCAGCACAATGCAGCCGTCGGAAGCCTTGGGCGGACGCGAAAATGTGTCTGGCGGCGTGCCGTGCAGCCAAATGCCGTTGCCATCGCGCCCCTGGCGCTTATCCCATTCGTTGGGGTAGTTGAGCGGGAAAGCGCCGCTACCGAAGGACTTGTCGAGCGTATTGGCAGGCAAGCTGGAAGTAACGTGATAAACGCCGACCGGAGTTTTCCGGTCGCCTTGGCGCAGCTTGTCGCTGCCCTGCTTGCCGTGCGTAATGTAGTAATCGGCGACAAAACGCGGCCGGCCATCGTCGTTACGGTAAACATAGAGGCGTGCTTTTTGTGTATCGACCACCAAGGCGTGCTTCTGGTCGGCACGCAGTTGCAACAGGTAGCGGGGGACATAGCGTGCGGTCGCCGCCTTGTCGCGGGTCGCCTTCAGGCGGGCGATCGCTTCCTCACGCAGATCGGCCAGTTGGGCGCGTTGTTCCGGTGGCGCATTGGCGACATTGCCGAAGGTGGAAAGCGGTCGGCTGCGTGCCAATAGCAAATCGCCCTTGATCAGATGGGCGAGGCGGAAGTTGGGGTAGCGCTTGAGCAACGCGTCGGTTTTCTCCAGCGCGGCGTTGAGTCGGTTATTGTCGATCTCGTCGAGGATGCTGACCAGTTGCGTTTCGGGGCTGGGGGCGCTAGCCGAAGAGGACAACGCATCGGAAAGGCTGGAAAGCGGCTTGCCATGCTCGGCCGCCAGCGTTCTGCCGGTGCCCAGCAGCGCCAGCATGGCCAAAATCAAAAGCAATGGCGACATCCAACCTGGCGAAAATCGACGGCACGCCTCGCTGCTGACGACCATTCTGAGCACCATTCCGACCACCGCTTCGACCACCACTCCGCCTACCAAAATCTGGATTTCCTTCGCTCAGAACGGCAACCGGCGATTCCGCTCGATCCCGTCGTCCCCGTCGATAGGCCGGGGGCGTTGATTTTTTCGCGCATGATGCGACAGGTCAGATCGCTGATGAAGTAGCCGATAGCGGCTGTGGAATCCATACCGGACCAAGCGTTGCTCCAATGCTGAAATATCTTGGCAACATCGGTATCGCCGCCCGCTCGGCTGTCGAGTAGTACGGGTACGGAATGACCTTGCGGAGCGTGTGTGGCACCGACTTTAGGCGATGTTTGCGCCGTGTCGAGCGCAGCGACCTTGCCCGCTGTGGCTTTCGCCGTCGTTTGCGCCGGGCTTGAAGCGGTGCTTGTTGAATTTGAATTCGGATTCGGGAGCGTTGCTGGATTGGGTTTCGCTGCGCTCGTTCCCAGTTCATGAATGAGCGAGAGCGGTGATTGCGTCGCTACTTGGGTTGAATCGCGCTGCAAGGCCCGATCATAAGACTGACTCGCCAGCCTGGCATAAATATCGCCAAGATTCTCGTGTGCGACGGAGTAGCTGGGATGCGTTTTAATCGCCATTTCGAGCGCAATACGCGCCTTGTCGTACTGCTTTTGCTGCGCATAAAGCACGGCGAGGTTGTTGTACGGCTCCGGCAGGGTCGGAAAATCCTCGGTCAGCTTGTTGAATACGCCAATGGCGTCGGCCGGACGTCCCATTCCGGTTAGAATTACGCCCTTCAGGAAACGTCCCGGCGCATCTTTCGGTTGGACAGAAAGGTAGTTATCGACCTTTTCAAGCGCTTGAGGGAGCTGTCCCTGTTTAAATAAGTGCTGAATTTCGGGTAAGGTGTTCGCTAGCGTAACAGCCCCGGCGATGGGCATGTGCAGTGCCATAAGCAAGCCAGGAATAAAGGCTGAAGCAGCAAGACCCACCAGTGAAAGCCTTGAGAAGAACGGGTGCATCGTTATGGTACACTCCCCGACAGTGGGTTTCTCGACGCGGCGATTCTAACAAAAAGGTCGTCGAATCCAAAACATTCCCCACGCCCGGTATAGCCACAAATAGCCACAAGGCGCACTCGCGACACTCGCTGGTGACATCTCTTTTGCGATCTCTATTTACCGATCCTTACCGATCCATTTCCCGATCCTCTCCCCGATCTTTTCGTGAGCCTGAAAATGCTGAGAATCTACAACTCACTAACCCGAGAAAAGCAGGAATTTGTCCCGATTGAGCCAGGAAAGGCTCGGATGTACGTTTGCGGGATGACCGTTTATGACTATTGCCATCTCGGACACGCCCGTGTTCTGGTCGTCTTTGACATGGTGCAGCGCTGGTTGCGGGCCAGCGGTCTACAACTGACCTACGTGCGCAATATTACCGATATTGACGACAAAATTATCAAGCGAGCCTTGGAGAACAAGGAGAGCATCGGCCAGTTAACTAACCGCTTCATCGCTTACATGAATGAAGACGCGGCCGCCCTCGGCGTCGAAAAGCCCGATCACGAGCCGCGCGCTACTGAGTATGTGCCACAGATGCTGACGTTGATTGCTGAACTGGAAAAGAACGGGCTAGCCTATCGGGCAAGCGATGGCGACGTGAATTACTCGGTGCGCAAGTTTCCCGGTTACGGCAAGCTCTCGGGCAAATCGCTCGACGATCTGCGCGCCGGCGAACGCGTCGAGCTTGATCTCGCCAAGCAGGATCCGCTTGATTTCGTGCTTTGGAAACATGCCAAGGCTGGCGAACCGGCGTGGGCTTCGCCGTGGGGCGAAGGGCGCCCTGGCTGGCACATCGAGTGTTCGGCGATGAGTTCGGATTTGCTCGGGCAGCATTTTGACATTCACGGCGGTGGGCAGGATTTACAGTTTCCGCATCACGAAAACGAAATTGCACAGTCAGAAGGCGCGCACAACTGCCCGTTCGTCAATTATTGGATGCACAACGGTTTTGTCCGCATCGACGACGAAAAAATGTCGAAATCGCTGGGCAATTTCTTCTCCATCCGCGACGTATTAAAAAAATACGATGCAGAAGTGGTGCGCTTCTTTATTCTGCGCGCCCACTATCGCAGTCCGCTCAACTACTCCGACGCGCATCTGGACGATGCACGTCAAGCGCTGTCGCGTCTCTACACGGCACTCAAGGCGGTAGCGGGCATCGACGCGGCTATCGACTGGAACGAACCGCATGCCCTACGTTTTCGTCAGGCGATGGACGACGATTTCAATACGCCGGAAGCCTGTGCGGTGCTCTTCGATCTCGCCGCCGAGGTTAATCGCAGCAAATCCCCCACATTGGCCTCTCAATTGCGGGCGCTGGCCGGCCTGATCGGCTTGCTCAAGCGCGATCCACAAATTTTCCTGCAAGCCGCACCGGAGAGTGGGGACGATTGCTCGCTAGAGGGCATTGAAGCGTTGATCGCTGCGCGCGTTGCCGCCAAAAAAGCCAAGAATTACGCGGAATCCGACCGTATTCGTGCGGAACTGTTGGCGGCAGGAATCGTGCTCGAAGATAGCGCGCAGGGCACCACTTGGCGTCGCGCTTGAGAGAGATTTGATCGCCGCAGGATAAACAGGCTTATTCCGGAAATCCGCCGAGCAGTTTTTCAACGATCCACTGCGCTTCCGCCTCGGTGAGGAATCTGTGCCAAGGCGGCATCGGCGTGCCGGGACGACCGCCAAAGATGGTGGCCACCAGCGACTCGGCGGGCTTGTCGCGCAAGACTTCCGGTTTGAGCGACGGGCCTAGTCCGCCCTGCAGCGTCATGCCGTGACAGGAGCCGCAATCCTGGCGCACCAGATGCACCAGCTCGCGCTGGCGCTCGGTGGAGGGAAGCGCAGAGGGCGCGGGTTGCGCCAGCGCGCAGATGGGGAGGACAAAAATGGCAAGGGCAATGAGGAGGCGCATGATCGAGTGTGAGGTCAGAACAGAGGTCGGGGGGCCGGTTTCGGTGAGGTGCGACAATTTGCCGCATTTAACAAAGCGCTGAAGCGCTCTAAGATTCTATCCGAAGACGAAAGTCACCATCGCATTTGGGAGAGTCAGTCATGCAACCGCCGCCACAAAATTCGCCGAAAAACTTTCCTCCGGCCGTTTCCGAAGAAGGCAGCGAACTGCCTTCTTTGCTGCTCGGAGCGGGCTTTGCCCTGGCGTCGCTGATTATTTTGCCAGCACTGGCACAGCGTGTCGGCATCGGCGCCAGTCTGACCATCGCCCTGCGCGGCGCGCTGATGCGCGCTTCCAATCGCGTTTGAATTTTTTCTGTCGAGCTTTTCTGCCGAGCAACCGCGCCGATGCCGTCGCCACAGAGGCGACGAACGCGACAGAAGAATATCTGCTTGGCCGGCCAATGAAGTGCGGCATAATCGCGCCCCAATCGTGCCCAAATTCACGTTACGCCCTACATCACTTTTCCATCGCCCCGATGCCCAACATCCGCGCCAACCGCCCTAGCCGCCTCGCCTTCACTGCCCTGCTCTGCGCACTGGGTATCTTCGCCGCCACCTTCGCCGACGCCGCCTGGCTGCGCTGGCAGCGCGCCGACGCACTGACGCTAAAGCGCGATTTGGTAACGCGGCTGCAACTCACCGACCTCTGCCTGTTCACCGAAGCCCGTTACACCCGCCACCTGTCGCAGGCCGATCTGCATTCGGCCTTTCAGGATCATCCCCTGGGCCTTGAACATTTTCCGACGGGTTCGCTCGTCCCGCCGCCGGCTCACCTGACCCAAGCCCATGAATCCCTGGATCGAAAAACAGAAA
>CAXNNH010000065.1:0-8028 GCA_964203325.1 Burkholderiales bacterium
GGTCATGTGTCGGCCTGTCTCAGTTTCAGATTATCAGTAGACGGCCAGCGGGTACGAACCCAGCACCTTCAGATACGCCGCCCGTCGCGCCAGCTCTTCAAGTGCAGCATGCACGGCCGGCTCGTTGCGATGGCCTTCGATATCGACGAAAAATACATATTCCCATAGCGTGTGGCGGGCTGGACGCGATTCGAGGCGGGTCATGGAGACGCCGGCATCGGAGAACGGTGCCAGCAGGGTGCTGAGTGCGCCGGTGCGATTGTGCGCCGACATGATTAAGGAGGTTTTATCGCGGCCGGAGAGGTCGGCATCTTGACGGCCGAGGATGACAAAACGGGTGGTGTTATTCGGCTCGTCCTCAATATTGGCAGCGAGCTTGGGCAGTTGGTAGCGTTCGGCCGCTGCTTCTCCAGCAATGGCGGCGGCACCGGCTTCCGAAGCGGCGAGCTGGGCCGCCTGGGCATTACTGTTGACCGAGATGCGCTGGGCGTCGGGCAGCGCGCGGTTGAGCCATTCATGGCATTGAGCCAGGGACTGGGCGTGCGAATAGACTTTTTTGATTTCGCCGAGCGATGTTGCATTCGATAACAGATGTTGATGAATGCGCAGTACGACTTCGCCACAAATCTTCAGCGGTGTGGTGAGCAGGAGGTCGAGTGTGCGGCCGATAGCGCCTTCGGTCGAATTCTCAATCGGCACGACGGCGTAGTCGGCATGCGTGGCCTCGACTTCGCGGAATACGTCGTCAATCGAGGTTTGCGGCAGCAAACGCGCCGCATGACCAAAGTGCTTGGTGGCGGCGCTTTCCGAGAAGGTGCCGAGCGGCCCGAGGAAGGCGATGCCGAGCGGTTGTTCAAGCGATAAACAGGCGGACATGACTTCCCGGAAAAACCAGGTCACGCTGTCGTTTGACAGCGGCCCCGGATTTCTTTCCTGAATCCGACGCAAAACCTGCGCTTCACGTTCCGGGCGATAAATAAAGCCAGCTTCGCCATGACGAGCTTTGATTTCGCCTACTTTTTGCGCACACTGGGCGCGCCGGTTGAGCAGGTCAAGCAAGTGCGCGTCTATGTTGTCAATTTCGGTACGTACGACCGAAAGTTCTGTTTGCAGATCGTCACTCATGCGTCGTCTTCTGAAAGATCATTGATCCTGGAGGGGATCTTGACTGGGTTTTTCATCCAGATCTGGTGTTGGCTCTTGGGGGAACTCTGGGCTTGACTCATCACCCAGCGCTTCTGCCGGAACATGCGCCAATTCCGGATCGTCTTCAGATTCGACGACTTTTTCGAGGCCGGCCAGTTTTTCGCCGGGATCCAGCGCGATCAAGGTGACGCCCTGGGTGGCGCGGCCGAGTTCGCGTATTTCACTGACGCGTGTACGAATCAGCACGCCGCCGGTGGTAATCAGCATGATTTCGTCGGTGTCCTGCACGAGACGTGCGGCAACCACTTTGCCGTTGCGCTCGCTGGCGGCAATCGCCTTAACCCCTTGTGTGCCACGACCGGAATGGCGGAAGTCGGAAAGAACGGTGCGTTTGCCGTAACCATTTTCGGTGGCCACCAACACTGTTTGCTGGTCGTTTTCAGCGACGAGCAAGGACAGCACCTGCTGCTCACCGACCAACTTCATGCCGCGCACGCCACGCGTTGAACGTCCCATCGGGCGCACGTCCTCTTCGTCGAACCATACCGCTTTACCCGCGTCGGAAACCAGAACGATGTCGTGCGTACCGCTAGTAATTTCAGCACCAATCAGGAAATCGTTTTCATCGAGCACGACGGCGATGATGCCGGCCTTGCGCGGATTGGCGAAATCGGAAAGCGGCGTTTTCTTGACCGTGCCCTGCGAGGTGCACATGAAAATGTAGCGGTCCTCAGTGAATTCTTTGATCGGCAGAATAGCGTTGATTTTCTCGCCTTCTTCGAGCGGGAACATGTTCACGATGGGTTTGCCGCGACCGGTGCGTGTTCCCTGCGGTACTTCGTAAACCTTGAGCCAATAGACACGACCACGATTCGAGAAGCACAAAATGAAGTCGTGCGTATTGGCGACGAACAGGTGGTCGACGAAATCGTCTTCTTTGACGGCCGCCGCCTGCTTGCCGCGTCCGCCACGCCGCTGCGCGCGGTAGTCGGCCAGCGGTTGTGCTTTGATGTAGCCGGTGTGCGACAGGGTGACGACCATGTCCTGGGGGGTGATGAAGTCCTCAATCCCCAAATCCTGGGTGTGAATGACGATTTCCGAGCGGCGCTTGTCGCCAAACTGGGCGCGAATCGTTGTCAGCTCGTCGACGATCATCTCGGTGATGCGTTCGGGACGCGCCAGGATATCCATCAGATCGGCGATACGTTCCAGCAGGTCAGCAAAATCGGCGACGATCTTGTCGCGCTCAAGGCCGGTTAGACGTTGCAGACGCAATTCAAGGATGGCTTGCGCTTGGGCTTCGGAGAGCAGATAACCGTTCTGCGACAGGCCGTATTCGAGCCCCAGCCCTTCCGGGCGGGTCGCATCCAGCGAGGCGCGCAGCAGCATTTCGGTGACGGTCGTCGATGTCCACAGGCGCGACATGAGTCCGCGACGGGCATCGGCCGGAGTCGGCGAAGCCTTGATCAGGACAATGGTTTCGTCGACGTTATCGAGCGTCACCGCCAGTCCTTCCTGAATATGCGCCCGCTCGCGTGCCTTGCGCAGCTCAAAGACAGTACGACGAGTGATCACCTCGCGTCGATGCGACAGGAAGCATTCGATGATCTGCTTCAGGTTGAGCAGGCGCGGCTGGCCATCGACCAGCGCCACCATGTTCATCCCAAAGGTGTCTTGCAACTGGGTCTGCTTATATAAGCAGTTGAGCACCACTTCCGGTACTTCGCCACGCTTTAGCTCGATGACAACACGCATACCCGACTTGTCGGATTCGTCGCGCAGGTCGGAAATGCCCTCGATCTTTTTCTCGTTAACCAGCTCACCGACTTTTTCGAGCAGCGTGCGCTTATTGACCTGGTAGGGCAGCTCATCAATGATGATCGCCTGGCGGTCGTTGCTGCCCTTGATGTCTTCGAAATGCGTCCTGCCGCGCATCACGACACGGCCACGCCCGGTATGGTAGCCCTCGCGCACACCCGTGACGCCGTAAATAATGCCGGCCGTCGGAAAATCCGGGCCGGGAACGATGTCGATCAGCTCGTCGATCGTCATCTCCGGATTACGTAGCAGCGCTAGGCAGGCATCGACAACTTCGTTCAGATTGTGCGGCGGGATGTTGGTGGCCATGCCGACGGCGATGCCTGACGAGCCGTTGATCAGCAGGTTCGGAATACGCGCCGGCATAATCAAAGGTTCTTGCTCGGAACCGTCGTAGTTAGGGCCGAAGTCCACCGTTTCCTTGTCGATATCGGCTAGCAGCTCATGGCCAATACGCGCCATGCGCACTTCGGTGTACCGCATGGCCGCCGCGTTATCGCCATCGACCGATCCGAAATTGCCCTGTCCATCGACCAGCATGTAGCGCAGGGAAAAATCCTGCGCCATGCGTACGATGGTGTCGTAAACCGCTGTGTCGCCGTGCGGATGGTATTTACCGATCACATCACCGACAATACGCGCCGATTTTTTGTAGGCTTTGTTCCAGTCATTGGACAGCTCGTGCATGGCAAACAGCACGCGGCGGTGTACGGGCTTGAGGCCATCGCGCGCATCCGGCAGAGCGCGCCCGACGATTACGCTCATGGCGTAGTCGAGATACGAACGGCGCATCTCGTCTTCGAGGCTGACGGGCAGTGTTTCTTTGGCGAATTGTTCCATCTTCTATCCGGTAACGACCCGATTTCAGTCGCTATGTTGTCGTCTTGACGAAACCGATAATTCTATCATGCCTGTCAGAGTCAGCTAGATTGGGCCAGAGCGACTCATTTTCCAACGTGTCAGCGAGCAATCTAAAACGACACGTATATCGGTTGAAGTTTCGGCGATATATATGATTTAATCAGGCGGCCGCCAGCGCTGGTCGGCCAAACAACGAATAAACATCAATGAGGAGGCTCACCTTGAAATCCAGAACTATAGCTATTCTGCTGGCTGCGGCCGGTTTTTTTGCAGCCACAAGTGCGGCGCAGGCCCAAAACGCAGCCGATCGGATTTATGTCATTGATGCGCGTAGCGAGGTGGTCAAGAGCGGCGCCGATCTGTGCTGGCGCACGGGTTACTGGACGCCAGCCGCTGCTGCCAACGATCCGGCCGGTTGTTCGTGTGACAAGGATCTGCTGCCCAAATCCAAGTGCGATCCGGTCGCACCGACGGCTGCTGCGCCGAGCGGTGCCTCAAATGCGGCGGCCCAAGCAACGGCCGCCGCAGCGCCTGCCAAGTCGGTAACCTTGGGTGCCAAAGAGCTTTTTGGTTTTAATGCGGCGACACTGAGCAAAGGGGGGGCTGCCGAAATCGACAAGGCAGTTATTGCCAAGCTTCCAGAAGTGGGGAAGGTTACTTTTGTGATGGTGACTGGTCACACGGACCGCCTGGGATCGCACGAATACAATCAGAAACTTTCAGAAAAACGCGCCAATGCTGTTAAGGCCTACTTGGTCAAGAAGGGCATGAAGGCGGAGATGATTGAAACGATGGGGGCAGGAAAGACTCAGCCAGTTCCTGGTGTGTCCTGCAAGGACGATTTGCCACGCTCCAAACTGGTCGAGTGTCTGGCGCCTAATCGCCGAGTGGTTGTCGAGATCAAGGCCGACCCGAAGTAAGGGATAGCAGAAAAACCAAACCCCGCAATGCGGGGTTTTTTTGGCAACCCCATGCAGAACATTGATTTATTGATTCGTCCGCGCTGGATGGTGCCCGTTATGCCCGCCGGTGTAACTCTTTACGAGCACGCTGTGGCTGTCGATCAAGGGCGAATTATTGCCGTATTGCCAGAGTCCGAAGCGCTACAGCGCTTTCAGCCCAAGCGTGAGCAAATTCTTGATACGCATATTCTGATTCCTGGACTGGTCAATCTGCACACCCATGCGGCGATGAGTTTGCTGCGCGGTCTGGCGGACGATCTGCCGCTCATGGACTGGCTGCAAAACCACATTTGGCCTGCGGAGGCACAGCATGTCTCCGCTCAATTTGTTTTCGACGGAACTCGGCTGGCGTGCGCCGAAATGCTAAGTGGCGGTATTACCTGTTTCAACGATATGTATTTCTTCCCCAAGGCAGCGGCGAATGCGGCGCTCGTTTCCGGGATGCGTGCCGTCATTGGTCTGATCGCGCTGGATTTTCCAACACCCTATGCAGCAGATATTGACGACTATCTTGCTAAAGGCTTGGCGGTACGCGAAGAACTGTTTGACGAGCCCCTTATTTCGTTCTGTCTTGCGCCGCACGCCCCTTATACGGTGAGCGACCGCAGTTTCTCCAAAGTATTGATGCTGGCTGAACAGATTGAACTACCGATTCATTTGCACCTTAATGAGACGAAGCACGAGGTTGACGAAAGCGTGTTGAAATTTGGCGTGCGCCCAATTGAGCGCTTGCGTTGCCTGGGTTTGCTGAGTCCTTCCCTGATCGGGGCGCACGCCGTACATGTGAATGAAGAGGAGATCCAGCTTCTCGCCGAGCACGGTTGCTCGCTGGCGCATTGTCCGAGTTCCAATCTCAAGCTGGCGAGCGGTATCGCGCCGATTACCGAGTTGCTTGCGCACAACATCAATATCGGACTCGGTACCGATGGTGCGGCCAGCAACAATCGGCTCGACCTTTTTCATGAAATGCGTCTAGCGGCCTTGCTTGCCAAAGGCCAGAGCGGGCGCGCCAACGCCCTGAACGCACACAAAGCGCTGTATATGGCGACCTTGGCAGGCGCACAGGCGCTGGGTCTCGATGCGTTAATTGGCTCCATTACCCCTGGTAAAGCGGCTGACCTCTGCGCGGTCAACCTCAATAGCATTGCTCTGACCCCCTGTTATGATCCTGTTTCGCATCTTGTCTACTCGGCAGGACGGGAACACGTCTCCGATGTATGGGTGGGTGGACAGATTCGTGTAAAAAACAACAAATTGCCTGAAAACAACGAGAGTGAGTTGATAAAACTGGCTGTCTTATGGCAAAATAAAATCTGTCCGCGCAATATGTGATTGACTACGAGGCGTAACAGGCTGTGCGGATTTAATACCGCAGGCTCTAACTAACGAGGGAAAACCTAATGAACAAATTTGCTAAACATACTTTGATGGCCGCGCTGGCCGCCACTCTCGGTCTCGGCGCTACGTTGGCACAAGCTCAAACTGCTGCCGACCGCGTATACGTTATCGACTCCAGAAATGAAGTCGCCATGAGCGGTGCTGGTCTGTGCTGGCGCACGGGTTTCTGGACGCCGGCTGCTGCTGCCAACGATCCTGCCGGTTGTAAGTGCGACAAGGATCTGTTGCCGAAAGAAAAATGTTCGCCGGCAACAACTGCCGCAACTCCTGCCGGTGCTGCTTCGGGTGCTACCCCGGCTACAGGCGTGAAGCCGTCGGCCGAAAAAATCACCCTGTCTGCTGATGCACTGTTCGACTTTGACAAGGCAACCCTGCGTGCCGAAGGTAAAGCGAAACTTGACGAACTGGCTGCTAAAGTCAAGGGTATCAAGTTGGAAGTGATTATCGCCGTTGGTCACGCTGACCGCATTGGTGGTGATGCTTACAACCAGAAGCTTTCCGAAAAGCGTGCTGCGGCTGTTAAGGCTTATCTAGTGGGCAAGGGTATGGAAGCCAACCGCGTTTACACCGAAGGCAAAGGTAGCAAGCAGCCCGTTACCAAACCTGGTCAGTGCAAAGGTCCGAAGAGCAAGAAAGTTATCGACTGTCTGCAACCTGATCGTCGCGTCGATATCGAAGTTATCGGCACCAAGTAATACGTTCGATCACCAGAAAAGCCCTGCTTCGGCAGGGCTTTTTGTTTTTTCACGCCAAGCTAAAGATATTCGAAGCATCATGATCAATGCCGACCCAAGCGAAGTAGATAAATTTAGTCAGTTGGCCCATCGCTGGTGGGATCCGAGCAGCGAGTTTAAACCGCTACATGAAATAAATCCGTTGCGCCTTGAGTGGATCGATAAGCACGTAAAATTAGCGGGAAAGAAGGTGCTTGACGTCGGCTGTGGTGGAGGAATTCTCTCCGAAAGCATGGCCAAACGTAATGCTGCGGTGACAGGGATCGATCTTTCGGATAAGGCGCTTAGCGTTGCGCGCTTGCATCTCCTGGAGAGTGGCGTCAGCGCCAGTTACCGCAAAATTTCGGCAGAGGAACTGGTCGCTGAAGAAGCGGGGGGCTATGACATCGTTACCTGTATGGAAATGCTCGAACACGTCCCCAACCCAGCTAGTACCGTTGCTGCCTGCGCTGCTTTGGTCAAACCTGGCGGTCATGTTTTTTTCTCGACAATTAATCGTAATCCTAAAGCCTATCTGCTCGCCGTAATTGGTGCCGAATACATTCTCCAGATGCTTCCGAAAGGCACTCACGAATACGCGAAATTCATAAAGCCTTCGGAGCTTTCTCGTTGGGCCAAGAGTGTCAACCTTGAACCGGAAGATTTTGTTGGCTTAAGCTACAACCCATTGCTTCGACAATACAGTCTAGTACCCGATACAGACGTAAATTATTTGCTACACACCGTGCGGAATCTGTAGCGTTAAGGAAACGCTGATTTATTCACTTTTGTCATTCCGAACCGAGTGAGGAATTTTTAAATCAACCATTTAGATTTCTCGTTTCACTCGAAATGACCATTAATCAGCGCCTCCTTAAGGTTTTTCAATAGTGAGGTTTGTCAAGTCTGGCAAGAGTGATTATTTTGCCCATTCTCCTTGCCTTGAAATCAATTGCTGGGTTCAAAACGTTCAGGTTCGAGTCGGTTTGGGAGAAGATGCTAGTTTTGTTCCCTGTATGGCTGCATCTCGCTACAATATCGCGGGTTTCGGATTATGCGAGTGCATGCGCGCCTTGCGCGGCATTACAGGGAGGTTGAATGTTTCTAATCGTCGGTTACGTCATCATTCT
>CAXNNH010000066.1:0-7926 GCA_964203325.1 Burkholderiales bacterium
CCTGAACGCAGAGCGTTGGTTAGCGCGATCAGGCGTGAGGCGTCGGGAGGCGTCCCGGAATTACGCTCCAGATACTCCACCCAGGCCAGGAATACGGTATGCGCCAACTCCAGCATTTCCAAAATGGATCTACCGACTTCAAGTTCCTGTCGCAACCAGAGATTGAGTACCTGTTCAACCGCCCAGGCGGTTTCACCCAGATCTCTCAGGCCGACCATACGTCCGCTACCCTTAAGCGTGTGAAAAGAGCGCCGGAGGTGGCTCAGTGCATCCACGTAGTGCGGTTGCTCGGCCAGGACTCTGAGTTTGTCGTCGATTTCTCCGATGACCTCTCTGGCCTCCTCCAGGAAGATAGACAGTAGCTCGGCGTCTATCTCCTCCGCACTCGCTTGTGCCAGTTGTAGGGTTGCGGCCGATGGTATGGGGGCTTCTTGTTTCTGCGGCTTAAGGTTGGCAATCGCTGCGTCGATTTGAGTACGCGTGTCGCCCCCCGCATCCAACGCCGAAAGTACCGCTCTGGTCTGCTGAATCAGATCCTTGTCGGCGACCAGATCGGCGTCCTTTTGCAGGGAGGTGAGGTTCTGCCTAAGCTCTTCGCGCAGGCTTGTATCGTTGGGCTGTTCCTTGACGGCCTCCAGCAGCGCATGCGCCTCGCGTTTTTGCTGTTCAACTTCCTGTTCGACAGAAATCAGCGTCAGTTGATCGCTCTCGGCGCCATCGTCCCCTTCCCATGGCTCTTTCTCGAACGCTCCGTCCTTTTCTTGTTCGTTGCTTTCGCGCTCAATCCCGGCGGCTGGCCGCATTCCACGCACAAAGCTCTCGAAATCACCGTTGCCATGCGGCAGCGAATCGATATAAAAGCCCAGCACCGAAAGACGCTCGGCGACGAGTTCAAAATCTGCTTCCTGCGGCACATAATCGGGTGCCGCAAAACGTTTTATAGCCGCCGAACACTGGCGCAGGGCATCTACCGCGCTCTCGTGTCGCATCATGCTCAAGGCGCCAATGATCTGGTTCAGCGGATTATCAAGAGCTTTCAGATCTTCGCCGTTCCCTTCGCCTCTAAAGAATGCGTCGAGCACCGGTTCGATTTGTGCCAGATTGTATTGAATCTCTTTGGCCACTTGAGCCACCAGCAACTTCTCTTGAGCATGGCGCGACATCTCGTCGAGCGCTGGCGTTTCCGATCCCGGAGGCGGCGGATTGTGCGCGATGCAGCCGTGGATGCGTGCCACCATCACATCCACCTGATGCGCAAAATCGATGCCGAGATTCGGGAAATTCTCTTGGGCGTTTTGGATCAGGATAATCGCCGTTGCCACCTCCATCGCCGTTGCTTCGGAATGGCGTGCCGGCTGTTCGTATACCCATTTGGCCGCAGCAGCGGTCGCCCGCGTTAAGCGTCGTAAATCGGTGTGTTCCAGTTGCTCTGCAATCAAGCAGATCTTGGCGGTATGCTCCCTGAAGGCGGGTAAGGCGGGCGGAGTACCGGCGCAAAACTTGCTCCAGCTTTCCTCGGCCGCTGCGACCTCTTCGCCCAAGTGGCGACGGGCGACCTCAAGGGGTGCCAGAGGCGCACGTTCGACCCTGGGTGTTACTGGCTGCAGCCGGTAAACGTCCTTGACCTGCTGGACGGTGGGGTCTTTGCTATCGGCACTCGCTACGAGAAAAAGCGTGTCGCGCATCAACCGTTCGGCGACGTTCTTCGATCCCTCCAACAGGCGTCGAATCTGCAGGTCTATGCGTGCGCACAACTGCTTGACGCTAACATCGTTTGGCAGCGCACCATCGGCCAGTGCGGCGAGAAAACCACCGGCGACCCACCAGAAAGATCGCGCAGAGGCAATCTCCTGAGTGGCTTCGATATGCATGACAGCATTAAGCATTTCGTCGATCCCGGAGCGCTGCTTCGGGGATCTTAACCAAGCGAGCAGGCCGCGCTGAAAACGGGCACGCTCAAGATGCAACAGCTTTTTCATTTCGTCGGAGGTCATGGCCTCCGGCAATGTCTCCCGACGAGGGGGGCGGCTCGTCAAGTCAGGAAAGAAAAGATCGGTAGCGGAAATTTTCTCCAGGCCGCGCGCCATTTGTATTTCACGATAGAGCGGGAACAGGCGCAAGGGTTGATCCGGCTGCCCCTCAATCAAGTCATCGAGATAGCGCCGAAGGGTGGCCAGCGCACGTCTGGCCAACGCAATGTTGCTGCTGTCGGCAGGGCGCTTCTGCTGTGCGACGGCTTCCAGCAAAAGCTCGACGGCTTCGGCAAAACGAGTGACCCCATCAAGGCCGACAATCGTTAGCGCCCCTTGCACCTGATGCAGATGGGTGCGACAGAAAGTTACCTGGGTCAGATCCCCGGCCGCAGAAGCAGCGGAATCGTTGAGTGCAGCGCTGGATGCGCCTTTGAGCACACTTTCGGAGAACTTTTGCAGCGCAAGATCGGCACGCTCCAAAGCGAGGTCAACCTCGCTTTTGACCCAGGTCAGCGGACCGACATCGAATTCCGTTGCGGCATCCATTTAAGAAATTTCTCCAGTCGCTGAACGGTTCTGGCAGCTAGGCGACCTTGAAACCGGCAACCGAGCCTTTCAGTTCGATCGCCAATCCGGCCAGTTCACCTACTGCGTTAGTCGTTTTCTGGGTACCTGCCGTCGTTTGCTCGGTCACCTGCAAAATGCCTTTCATTTTGTTGGCCACCTCGGCAGCGGATTCGGCTTGCTCCTGTGTGGCCCTGGAAATTTTCTCGATCAATTTGGTTAGATTCTGTGAAACTTCGCTTATTTCCGCCAAGGCACGACCGGCGGCATCGGAACGATGCGCACCTTCAACAACCCCCTGAGTCGACTCCTCCATCGCCGAAATGGCATCCTGCGTATCCGCCTGAATGGTTTTTACAATCGCCGCGATTTGTTTGGTCGCTTCGCCCGAACGTTCGGCCAGACGCTGTACCTCTTCCGCAACAATGGTGAAACCGCGCCCGGCTTCGCCAGCCGAAGCGGCCTGGATGGCGGCATTCAAAGCCAGAACGTTAGTCTGTTCGGTAATGTCGGAGATCAGTTCGACAATTTCGCCAATTTCCTGTGAAGACTCGCCCAGGCGCTTGATGCGCTTTGAAGTTTCCTGGATGTGCTCGCGAATTTCATTCATGCCCTTGATCGAGTCCTGTACCGCTTGTGTCCCATGCCCGGCCGCTGCCAGGGATTGACGCGCTACCTGAGCCGATTGCTTGGCATCGCTTGAGACACCGGTCATCGAACTGGCCATCGCCAGCACAGAGCGACCGGCATCCTGAATTTCGAGTGACTGGCGCTCTGCTGCAGTGAGTAATTCAGCCGAGGTTTTTTGGGCGATCTCGGTCGCCAGCGTTACGCGCCCGGCCGCATTGTTGATCCGGCTGACCAGTACGCGCAGCTCTTCAATAGTGTAGTTAATCGAATCGGCAATAGCTCCGGTGATGTCTTCCGAGACGGTAGCGGTCACCGTCAGATCGCCGTCGGCCAAGTCGCCCACCTCGTTCATCAAACGTAAAATGGCGTCCTGATTCTGCCGATTGATCAATTCAATTTTTTGCCGGCTTTGATCGGCTTCGGCCTGATCGGCCTCCTCTGTTTGACGACGCGCGGCGTCCAGGTAAATTTTTGCCATCGTGACCAGCAAGCCCAGCACCAACAGGACAAGTACCGCCAGAGCCACCCCGTAAAGCGCGCGTTCGAGATTGCCCACCTGATAGACGCGCGCCAGATTGTTGCTGGCTTCCAGCAAAGCCTCGCTGTCGCGAAATATACTGCTGCCCAGTTGTTTGGCTAACTCCAACTTCGGCAGGCCGTCACGAATGAGACTGACCGCAGTCTGGTGATCCTTGAAAACGCTTTCCAGCTCCCCTAGCTTTTGCTTTGCCGAGCCGGCTTCGGCGGCGACAATACGCAGTGCTTCGCTGCCTTTGGCGAAAGCGTTGAGGTAGTCGCTAAAGCTAAGGGTGTCTTTACTCAACAGAAGTGCAATCTCCAGGTCGCCAGCGTTGCTGACAGATAAGGCATTGGCGCTCTTAATCAAACGCTGGGCCAATAAAAGCAACTGATTGGCCACGGCCAGCTCGCCGGGTCCCGCACCGGATTGCAGCTTCTGGGAGGAAAATTGTTCAACGGTTTCTAGCAATTGCTGATTCTTGCCGTTGAGGGTAGCGACAGCTCGTGCCCATGACACCAGAGGCTTCTCCATCTCGATCAGGAGTGCTGCGTTTTTGTCGGTCTTGGCCCATTCTTGCGCAACTGCGGAGAGTTGGGGGACGACGCTATCCGGTGAGGGCGGAATAGCCGTCCCATTTATTTCACCACCGTTGCGCAATTGCTCAAGATTTCTGGCAAAAATTTCACGCGACTCCCTGAGCTGTTTGAACGCGGCAGGATTTCCTTGCACAGCAAAATTCGATGCTTTGGCCAGGCGTTGCGAGAGCATGCGCATTTCGCTGGCAGCAGTCGCATAGGCCGCTTTGTAACTGGATTGGTTGCTATCGTGATAGACCAGTCCGCCCAAAGTCAGCATCACGAAGACGAGCACCACACCCAGAATCTGTAACTGGCGCGACACCTCATATTGGCCGAGAAATCCAGGTGCTTTTGTTTTTTCGCGTTTACCGGGCCGCTGCAGCTCTTGCCTCGTCGTGGCCGGAATGATGATAGTTTCGTCGGCATCCCTATCGTTGTGGGAAAAAATGGCGGGGGGCTTCAAGTTAAACGCCATAGTGCATCTCCGTTTGTACGGTCGTGGGGATAGTCGCGAGCAGGCACAAAATTAGGCACCAACATTCATAAAATCATCATCTTCGAGCAATGCGCGTACATTCAGTTTTTTCCAGAGTTGCTGGTGGTCGTCGGTGTACGATTGGCGCGCCCAACTTCTGGCATTTGAGTCATCCGGCGCCAGTGTCAGCGTGTCGATGCTGCGCAGGCCCAGCATGCGCGTGACGAGCAGTGCCGCATTGTTGCCGTAACGCGTACCGATCAACAAAAGTCGGGCACTGGAATTTTGGGGCGTCGCTTCTTTTCCCTGAAAAGCTGAAAAATCGACGACCGAATAAAGCTTACCCCGAATATTGGCAATGCCAGCAAACCAGGGCTTGGTGAGTGGCACGGTGGTCAGCGGCGTTAGCGGAACAATCTCGCCCGAATCCGACAGATCGAGTAGCCAGTAATCTGCCCCAGCCAAGATTCCGAGCAGGCCGGCTGCGCTGCGCTGGTCGGCCCCCGCCAGCCGTGCCGCAAGGTGCTCCTGGAATTCGCGAAGACTGATTTTTTTGGTCATGCTAACTCAGAGTGCAGCGATCTTGGCCAACAATTCTTCGCCATTAACCGGCTTGACCAAGTAGTCCATTGCACCTTGACGCAAACCCCATATTTTGTCGGTTTCTTGTCCCTTGGAAGTACACACGATGACCGGAATGTTCTTCGTCGTCTCTTCGCGCATCAGCGTACGGGTTGCCTGGTAGCCGTTAATTCCGGGCATCACCACATCCATCAGAATCAAATCGGGGATTTCGGCTTTTGCCTTGCTGACGCCTTCCTCGCCATTTTCGGCCGTCAATACCTGATAGCCATTTTTACTAAGCAATTCGACCATAAAATAACGTTCGGTGGGAGAGTCATCGACGACGAGGATTTTCTTGACGGACATGAGATAACTCGCTGAGATTGCCTTGCAGTAAAGCCTGGGTCAGGCGGTTTGTGGCACGAAAGTGGCTACTGTTTGCAGCAGACTGTCTTTCGAAAACGGCTTGGTCAGATATTGATCGGATCCCACCATGCGTCCGCGCGCACGGTCGAACAGACCATCCTTGGATGAAAGCATAATGACCGGCGTACTGCGAAAACGTTGGTTATTTTTAATCAGGGCGCAGGTCTGGTAACCATCGAGGCGCGGCATCATAATGTCGCAAAAAATAATGTCAGGCTGATGGTCGGCAATTTTTGCCAGTGCATCGAAACCATCCTCGGCCAGCACTACTTGGCATCCCGCTTGCACCAGGAAAATCTCCGCACTACGCCGGATAGTATTGCTGTCATCGATAATCATGACTTTGGTGCGGTGCAAGTTTGCAGCATCGGTCACTTCGTTCCTCCAAGGCAGGCCAGGTTATTCGTTGCGGGCTACTCAATGCCCATCGCTTCTTCGTTCAATCCGACGCGCAGATACTATACCGGAACCCTGCAAATTTCGACCCTTAGACGTGACGTGCATTGACTAACACCTTAGGGTCGCGAGCGTCGGAGAGAGGCGCTTGCTTTTGGCTTTTTGGGGTGACGCAGTGCAGCCGCCAGCGCTTCTCGTCCCCAAGGCAGCATTTCGGCCGGACTTTCAAGCGCAGTTTCCGGTACGGTCCAGTAGTTCATCGTTTCCACACGCCCGTCCTTGTATGAAAAGCGGAAAGGCTCGCCACCTGCCTCGCTGAAAAGTGCAGCGCTTTGCCCGTCTGCCTTCAGGTAGAGCGTTTCATGGGCCACCAGTGCGAAAAAAAGATCGTCGCAGTAGAAACCCCAGCCGCCAAACATGGCCTTTGTGCTTATCGAACCGAGCGGCGCAAACAGCTCAAGCGCGTGGCGGACAATTTCCGGGAGGGGACGGGGTGTCATGTGGAAAACTCAATCGGTTTACTGACTCGCATTGCTCGGTGGCCGATCAATCATGAAAATCGGCCAGCGCGGCCAGCGATTTCTCATGCGCCTCGGTGAACAGGCGCAGGCCGTCGACCTGCAAGGTTTGGCCGACCTCAACAAGGTCGATACCCTGTGCCGCCAACGCTTCGTTGTGGGCTTGCGCTTCGTCCAGACCGTTCATCAGGGTCGCTACCGCACGGCCGTGGGTGCGGAATGCCGCCAAGGTGGCGTCCGGCAGGGTTGTAATTGTTTCCGGACCGATCAACGATTCGACGTAGAGCACGTCGCTATAAGCCGGATTTTTGCTGCCGGTACTGGCCCAAAGCGGTGTTTGAGCGCGTACACCGGCTTGGGCGAGAGGCGCGAACGCCGGCCCGTGAAAGATTTCCCGGTAGCGTTTATAGCAACATTTGGCGAGCGCGACGCCGCTCTTGCCTTTTAGCGCCAGAGCGGAAGCCTGGCCGAGAGTATCGAGACGTTGGTCTACCAGGGTATCGATGCGACTAAGGAAAATACTGGCTACCGAGCGCAGTCTTTTGGCATTGCCGCCGCTCTCCAGCCAGCGCTGCGCGCCCCGCAAATAAGCTTGTGCCACGGCTTCGTATTGAGCCAGTGAAAAAATCAGCGTCACGTTAACCCGAAAGCCCGTGGCGGTTAGTTGCTCGAAGGCGCGCACTCCGTTGGGTGTGGCCGGTACCTTGATCAGCAAGTTGTCACGCGCCACCGTCACCCGCAGGCGCTGTGCCGCCGCTTCGGTACCTGCCATATCGTCGGCCAGGAAAGGCGAGACTTCAAGGCTGACATAGCCGCTTTCCCCTCCGCTCGATACATAGCTTGGCCACAAAACATTGCACGCCGCCCGGATGTCGGGAATAACTATCGCTTCGTAACGTGCCTCGCTCGCCAGGTTTGAATTGCGCAGGTTCTCCGTCTCCTCACGATAATAAGGGCCGCTAGACATGGCTTTCTGGAAAATAGCGGGATTGGACGTGACGCCGTCAATGCCATCTTCGCTGATCAACCGTTGCAGCGTACCTTCCTGAAGCAGGGTCCTTGAAAGATTGTCGAGCCAGACATGTTGGCCTAGCGCCTTGAGTCCTAGCAGGGAATTGTCATCCATATATTTGACTCCTGAGTTGGCCATTTCCAGTTACCTTACCGTTATCTATTGGTCGCGCGTCTGCGTTGCGTTCTTGAGGTGTTATCTGTGCATGGCGCGATTATCGCGCATGCGCTGCCTGGTGTGCGCAGCTTGTGGCTGTAACTTTGGCTTAAC
>CAXNNH010000067.1:0-7915 GCA_964203325.1 Burkholderiales bacterium
GGCAAGGTTCTGCATGATCTGATGGACATGCAAAGCAAGCTCAAGCTCGATGTCGGCCAGACCCGGAAGGTGGCTAACGAGATGCTGCGCATCAAGATTGCCCTGGATAACGTCAGCACCGGCGTGATGATCGCCGACGCCGCACGCAACATCATTTATATGAACCGGTCGGTTGGTAGAATTCTAAAGGAAGCGGAGGCCGATATCCGCGTGCAACTGCCGACTTTCCGTGCCGATGCGCTGATGGGAGCCAGCATCGACCTCTTTCACCGCGAGCCGGCCCTGCAGGCCAAGCTGCTGGCGACCACCTCCTCCTCGCACAGTGCGCCTTTACGCCTGGGCAAGCGCCACATGGTTGTGACGGCCAATCCGGTCATCAATGACGACGGCGAGCGCCTGGGGGCCGTCGCCGAATTGCTGGATCGCACCGCAGAAGTTGAAGTCGAAAATGAAGTGGACCGCCTGGTGCAGGCGGCTCTGTTAGGCGATTTCAGCCGCCGTCTGTCGGTCGACGACAAGCAGGGCTTTATCAAGCAACTGGCCGAGGGCTTGAACCGCTTGTCCGAAACCACGCAGTCCGGTTTGACCGAGGTCGCGCAGATGCTGAAAAGCATTTCGGAAGGAGACTTGACCGGACGTATAGAGACCGACTACCAAGGCGTGTTTGGCGAATTGAAGGACGACGCCAATAGCACCGTTGAGCGCTTGCGCGAAGTGCTGGGGCGTATCCAGTACGCCAGCGACGCCATCAGTACGGCCGCACAGGAGATCGCCACCGGTAATCAGGACTTGTCCGGTCGTACCGAAGAGCAAGCGTCCAACCTGGAAAAGACCAGCAGTTCGATGGAGATGCTCAACGACACGGTCAAAAAGAATGCCGAGGGCGCGCAACAAGCCTGTGCGCTGGCCAGCCAGTCGAACGAAATCGCCAACCAGGGCGGGCTGATGGTGCAGAAAGTGGTGCGCACGATGAACGAAATTGAGGACGGCTCGATCAAGATCGCCGACATCATCGGCGTCATCGACGGCATCGCCTTCCAGACCAATATTCTCGCGCTTAACGCAGCGGTTGAGGCGGCACGCGCAGGCGAACAGGGCCGTGGTTTCGCGGTCGTGGCGACGGAAGTGCGTAGCCTGGCGCAGCGCAGCGCAGGCGCGGCACAGGAAATCAAGCGCTTGATTACGGAGTCGGTAAAAAAAGTTGAAGAAGGCGCCAAGCTGGTGCAGGAAACTGGGGCGACGATGGACGAAGTCGTGCGCAGCTTCCAGCAGGTGGCAACGCTGGTCACCGGAATCAGCAGTGCCAGCCTGGAACAGTCGGCCAGCATTCAGGAAGTAGCCAAGGCCGTTAGCCAAATGGACGAAAGCACGCAGCAGAACGCGGCTCTGGTCGAACAAGCGGCAGCGGCAGCGGAAAGCCTGGAAGATCAGGCGGCGCAACTGGTCCGGGCGATGCACAGCTTTAGACTGGACAAAGGCAGTAAAAGCAGAGGTCTGGCGACTAAACCGGCCAGAGGGGGGCCAGCACTGCAACTAGCCTCGATGGGCCAATCGCGCCGACTGCTGAATTGACGATGTTAGGCAACAGCCACAAAAAAACGGCCATTCCCGTGCAGGCGAGCATCCAAAGTGTGCTCGCCGAATCATCGCTTTCGGTGAATCAAGCGCAGAAAAGACGCCGACGGCGTTCGCCCTCTTGCCCCGCCCTGAAGGGCGAGGTTTGCCGGGTATTCAATCAATCCCATTAACGTGACGAAAAAGCTGACAAAACCTTGCAGGTACTCATTTCATAATGGTTTGCATTGGCTATAATCGACGCGTTGTCCGTAGTTAACCCCACAAGGAGATGATTCATGGAAAGACGTTCATTTTTGAAAAAAGCGGGTGTCGGCCTGGCGGCCGGTACCGTGGCTATGCCTGCCATCGCCCAGACTGCCCCGACCATCAAATGGCGACTGGCGTCCAGCTTTCCGAAGAGCCTTGACACCATCTACGGTGGTGCCGAAGTGATGGCCAAGCGTGTCTCCGAAGCGACGGGCGGCAAGTTCCAGATTCAAGTCTTTGCTTCCGGTGAAATTGTTCCCGGCCCCGGTGTTCATGATGCGGTCAAGGACAACACCGTCGAAATGGGGCACACCTGCTCCTACTATTTTTTCGGTAAAGATCCGACTTATGCCTTCGATACCGCCATTCCCTTCGGCCTGAACAATCGCCAGACCGACGCTTGGTATCGCCACGGCAACGGCGCCAAGCTGATGGGCGAGTTTTTCGCCAAGTCGAATATTGTGGCCATCCCCTGCGGCAACACTGGCGTACAGATGGGCGGTTGGTATCGCAAGGAAATCAAATCGGTTGCCGATTTGAAAGGCTTAAAAATGCGTATCGCTGGTTTGGCCGGCATGATTCTTTCCAAACTTGGCGCCGTGCCGCAACAGATTCCAGGTAGCGATATCTATCCTTCGCTCGAAAAAGGCACGATCGATGCGGCCGAGTGGGTGGGGCCTTACGATGACCAGAAGCTCGGTTTTAACAAGGTGGCCAAGTTTTACTACTACCCCGGTTGGTGGGAAGGCGGTCCGCAAATTTCGGTGTATGTCAATTCCAAGAAATGGGCCGAATTACCGAAGGAATACCAGGCCATTCTTGAAATCGCTTGTGCCGACGCACATGTCGACATGATGGCCAAGTACGACTCCAAAAACCCGATGGCGCTCAAGCAGTTGGTCGGCTCGGGTACGCAGTTGCGTCCCTTCCCGAAAGAAGTGATGGACGCTACCTACAAGGCAGCGCAAGAAGTTTACGCAGAAATTTCGGCCAAGAACCCTGACTTCAAAAAGGTTTACGACGACTACAAGAAATTCATGGACGACCAGAACCTGTGGTTCCGTGTGGCGGAGGGGGCTTACTCCAATTTCATGTACAGCAAGCGCTAGTTTTTCCACGGAGAAGCAGGCTAGCCGCTTTCCGTGCAGCAGAAGCGCAGAACCGATACGGGGGCGATAGCTCCCGTTTTTTCGTCCAGCCTCCCCTGCAAACCGATCTACAAGGCATCTGCTCTACGAGCCACTGTTTAAGCCATTCTCCAGCCTACCCTCTGAAGATCAATGGGATGGACACCTCCCTCCTGAAACGGCATCGGTGTGCCAGACTGGGAAGAGTTGCTAACCCGTCGAAACAGAGGAAGGAGTCCGAGATGAAGATTACGCGAGTATTGGAGCCAATGAGAACTGTTGCAGGTGTCTGCGGTTCGTTGAAATCATTCCGCAATTCTGTAGCCCATCGCCCGGTATCCACGCTGGCGTTTCTCCCACATCCGCCGCAGCGCCGGGTGGGCGGTATCAACGAAGTCGATGATGCGCACATCGGTCTTGGTGGCGTGCTCGCGATGCAATCGGCCTGCGTATTGCTGCAATGTGCCTTTCCACGAAACCGGCATTGCCAGCACCAAGGTATCGAGCGGCGGATGGTCGAATCCTTCACCAACCAGTTTGCCGGTCGCCAGCAGAACGCGTGCGGCATCGGGTGAAAGCGCATTGAGTTCTGCGATCAGTGTGGTGCGCAGCTTCTTGGCTACCCGCCCGTGCAAGACAAACAACGAAGGAACCTTACCGTCCAGCGCAATACGGATGGCGTCGAGATGTTCGGTGCGCTCGGTTAGCACCAGCACCTTGCGGCCCTGACTGTAGGCGTTGATGACTGCGGCAGCAATCGCGTCCGTTCGGACTTGATCAATGGCAAGGTGCCGGAAGACATCCTGAATCCCCGCCTCCTGCGGCAAGTCAATCCGCGAGTGCAATGTGTACGGCGTGACCGCTAGATCGTGTGATGCCCCCGTAGTCTTGGCGGCGGTGTGGCGAGTTGGCCCGCACTGCATGAAAATAATTGGCTGCTGGCCATCGCGGCGAATCGGCGTGGCAGTCAGGCCGAGTACGTATTTGGCTTTGGCTTGCTTCAGAATCGCATCGAACGATGCCGCGCCAACGTGATGGCATTCGTCCACAATCACGTGACCGTAGTTTTCAATCAGCGAATTCACTTCGCCCTGACGTGACAGCGATTGCATGACGGCGATGTCGATTTTCCCAGTCGACTTAGCCTTGCCACCACCGATGGTGCCAAGCACTCCCTTGCCAACCCTCAGAAATGATTGCAAGCGCTCCTGCCATTGCTTGAGCAGTTCGGTTCGATGCACCAGCACCAGCGTATTCACGCCACGGCGCGAAATCATCGCAGCAGCCGTGACCGTTTTGCCGAAGGCCGTCGGTGCGCACAGGACACCCGCGTCGTAACGCAGCATGGCGGCCACGGCGAATTCTTGATCCAGACGCAAAGTGCCGGCGAAGGCCACGTCCAGCGGTGAGCCTGCGTATCGCGCGTCGATCAGCTCGTAGCCTATAGCGTTGTCACGAAGTAGCTCCAGCGCGGCATCCAGGCAGCCACGTGGCAATGCGATGTGATTGGGGTAATTCTCGGCACAACCGATGACGCGCGGTTCATCCCACACCGAAAAGCGCATCGCCTGCTTTTTGTAAAATTCAGGATTCTGAAAGGCCGCCAAACGAATCAGCCGGTTGGCCAGTGACTGCGGCAGTTGTGCCTTCTCGAAATAGATCAGGTTGGCCAGCGTTAGCGTGAGCGATTTCGGCATCGGCCCGACCAGCTTCTTACTGACGGCGTCGGATCGTTTCCACGGCACATTTTGATCTTCCTCGTCGATGAACGTCACATCGAGCGGGTGCGCGTTACCCGTCGCTCTCAGGATGGTCGGCTCGATATCATGTGCTGGCATCGGCAGGATGGAGGCGAGGAACGCCCACTGATCCCGGTAAGGCCGCAATTCAGCATCCACGAAGACACTGCATCCCTTCTCACGCGGATGTTTTTGCAACGGCAGCGCGATCAAATTGCCGAAACCACCTTTGGGCATCGAATCCTGATTGGGAAACAAGCGGTCGTAGGATTCAAGCTTGAGCTGGCGAGTTCGAGCGCAGGTGTGGCTAATGATCGCCGTGCCAAGACGACGCGCATCCCGAGCCGATACGCTGCCGGAGAAGAAAATCCAGGCATGCGCACCGTTGCCGGAACGTGATATTTCGAGGGCGACTGACACCCCCAGCTCGTGACACGACTGGTAAAACGCTTTGGCATCTTCCCTCCATTCCGCTTCATCGAAATCGGCGGCGAGAAAATGACATTCGTCATCACTCAGAAGCGGATAGACGCCAACAATGCATTCGCCGGCCAGATGGTCGTAGATCACCGCATCGGATAGTGGAATCAACAGGCGGTTACTGCAATCGCCGCACTTGATGCGCGGCTTCTCGCAGACCCCGGCGCGCCACTCGTTAGCACATGCTGGTGCGTAGCCGGCTCTGCCGGTAGTCTTGCTTTCCCAGCGGATCGGGTAAACGTCAGTCCGACCTCGAAACAGCCGACGAAACAACGCGATTTTTTCGGCGGTGGAAAATCGTGAGGGATCTGGTTCAGAAACCGGCGCCGCAGGTTCGGGCGGCAAACGCCATTCGATGCCGTGCGATTCCAGGAGTGAAATCAGGCGGGCATTTTCTGCTTGTAACGCAGATTGCGAATCGTGTTCAGTCTGCAACTTCTGGCCTGACCAAATCAGATGGTGCGCACATCATAACAAAGATCCCGATCCTCGCTGCGCCACCCCGGCAGCAAATTCCAAGCATCGAGCATTTTTCCGTGTTTTCCGTGTAATGCGTCGGAACCAGGCTAGTAGATCAACCAGTTGATTGTGCGGGATAGCAGCGGGCCATCGTCTCACGGGCCTTGCTGGTTGTGAATTGCCAATGGATACGGGTTTGGGCTTGGTTGCGTCGGGTTTGCCAGGCGTCGACCTGCTTTTTCAGCGTTTCGATGTCGGGGGTACGTTGGCTCAGGCACTGGCGCGAGAGGGCGGAGAACTCGATTCCGGCCATGTTGAGCCAACTGCCGTGCTTGGGCGCGTAGTGGAATTCTAGTTTTTTCAAGAGCGCATGGGCCTTTTCCGGCGAAAAGGCTGCATACAGCGCCCCTAGCGTGTGGGTATTGAGGTTGTCCAGGACTACCCGGATTGCTTCGGCTTCGGGGTAGGCCTGCACGCCCCGCTCGATCGCTTGGGCAAAATCGATCTGGGTGCGATGCTCGGTGACCCAGGCCTCACGCCGGCCAGCGGCCGGTTTGCAAAAGAGCAGAACTTCGGCGACGCCGTGGCGCACCTATTCGGTATCTTCCCGGACCGGCTGGCCGGGTTGCATGGGCTGGGGTTCCCGTACCTCCCCGATCAACTGACGCGGCGTCTCGTCAAAACAGACGACGGGGTGCTGCGGGTCATACGGTTCTTCATAAACATCGAGGACGTCCTCCATCGCCGCCACTTACCTCGGGAATGCACCACTCCTGCTTCTGCCAAGGCTTGAGGTCGTTTTTTTTAGTCACTAATCAGTGCATTCTTCACAAATCTTGAGAAGAATTCATTGTGCGGAAGCCATAGCAGGGATGATGCTGAAGCGGGTGAGCGCGCAGGCGGCGGCGATGGCTGAGCGACCGAGGCGAGTCAGGTAGTAGCGATAGGTATGGCCAACGTTCTTGATGATGCCGAGATCACGCAAGCGCTTAAGTTGGCGAGACATGGCCGACGGTGCCATGGACAAGTACTTGAACAAGTCGGCACGTCGCCAACCATGAATGTTGAATTCATCACGCTGCAACGTACGCAGCAAGGTTTGCTCATCGGCGGCGAAGAAATTTAGTCCCTTGACGCGGGGGCTGGCGCCAACACGTGGCTGACTCAAGCGCTGCAAATCACGTTCGCCGGCACTGGGGTCATCCAGGCTGGAGAGAAATGCCCGATACCGTTGATTACAGCCGAGCAGAATTTCCCGCAAATCAATCAAGCTGTAAATCGTCTTCTTCATCGGAGCCAGTTCCCGCGTAGGCTCCCTGTTCGTGTGTTCCACCTTGCGGTGGTGCTTGAAGAAACTCACATCATTGACCGTCGTCTCGATCCGCAGTACGCGGGAGAACTTGTCATACACCTTGACGCCGGCAACACCCCTATAGTGCTTGATACAGCGCCCTTCGATTCGCGTGGACAAGCGCGAACCAATTTCCTGCGCCAACAGCGGTGTGACCTTCTTGCCCAGAAAGCCCGACACGCGCTCTGCGTTAGCCGCCAGCACCGCCTGACGCGAAATCGCGTCATACAACGGCACCAGAATTTGTTCGCTGCGAAACATCAGATCGGTCGAGTACTCGACCTGCCGCAGGCTCCAGTGATAGACCTGCCCAAAGACATCGAGTACCGGACAGAACTGTTGCGCATAGTGATCCCGCCGTCGGTGCAGCAGGTCAGGACTACATGCATTAGCCAATTCTTGCGCGCGTGCCCCATCGGCAATGCGCAAAAAGGCGTTGTCCTGCGGGAGGTAATCAATGCCTTCACGGATCAGCGTGCGAGCTAAGACGCTATGGCCATTACAGTAAAACTGCAAACTGAACGGGACCCAGGTAGGCACCCGCAGATAGCACCGCCCCAGTTCATCATCCATCACGTAGAAGTAGTAGTGCAGACACTGGCCTTGCGTCGCCTTCAGGTAGGTCTTGCCCGTGCCCTTGTCATGCCACGGCACCTAGGTCGGGCAGGCTTCCATGGCCGAAATAACAGGCACAAGGCCCGGCGCGTCACCGCGTGTAGCCAATACGCGCGCGACCCGCTCTTCCTTGCGAATGTCGCTCTTCCTGACGTGCTCAATTTCAACCCCTGCGTCGGCACAGACTTGATGCGCCCGCTCACGAATCCGATCACGCAACGGCTCCGCAAACTTCGCGTAGTCAAAAATGCGAAGGCTCTGCTGGTGCAAAAAACTCGTCATGCCCTGCGCGTAACACGCACCCGGCATCGTTCCCACGA
>CAXNNH010000068.1:0-7857 GCA_964203325.1 Burkholderiales bacterium
AACTATACTTTTCGTTCCCGGATACTTATTTGGTCAGACATGCACAAGCCCACCAGGACACCCGGACGGCCCCGTGTTTACGAGAGCACGTCGGAAAAAATCTCTGCATTCCGTCAGCGTCAGGAACAGGCCGGCTTTGTGCGAAAGGAAGTGCTGGTTACGCATGACACGGTGGAGCGGGTTCGCTTCTTGGCGGAACAACACGGCGTCAAGCCAACGGATGTCTATTCGGCGCTGCTGGAGTACGGACTTAATGTGTACGAACCCCGTGCGACCCCCCGAGGGCCGTCGTCGTCCGTAGAAGAAACAGCGCCGAATTCCAGTGGGGGGAATCCCTTTTCGATGGCTCGCCTGGCCGCTCTCTCCCGTACCGACGTGCATGCAAACCATGCGTCGTCCCTGCCAGATAGGAACATGACAACAAAGGTGCCGGCATCAACAACGCCATCGGGAACGTTAGACGACCCCATCACGCGGTTTTTTGCGAAACGTAAGGAGAGGCAACATGAAAAAAAATAGCCCGAATCAATCCTCGCTCAGTCCTCCGTTGCCCTCGGCCACGGTAAATCCGCTCGCGCAGCCCCTGACAGATTCCTCAACATCTACGCATCCCCAACCCGCTGATGGCGCGCGAGCGAACTTCTTGGCAAACATCATGGCATCAACGGCCCGTCCAGGTCGCAAAAGCGCGCGCGCCCCGGCACATGCGTCTAAGAAACAGGAAGCGCAGAGCGGACTGCCCCCGCAAATCCGACGTATCCTGGAAACGCCGTTAGAGGTATTCCAAGCCATGAAGGATGAGCAGGCTCCTCTGGGAACGCCGCCGCTGACCTATGTCGCGTTCGTGCTGGATCGATCCGGTTCGATGGAAAGCGGTAAGGGCGACACCATTGAGGGATTCAATACCCAGGCGAACGCCGTGAAGGCCGGTGCAACTCAGGCAGGGGAAACGCGTATTGGCATGGTGGATTTCGCTACCACGCCCTCCGTTCGCTATATGGGCATTGATACCTCGGCACTGGAGCCGCTGACCGTCGAGAACTATGTGCCGAACGGATACACCGCTCTCTACGATGGAGTCGGTCTGGTGATTGCCGAACTATTGGCGCAACCGCACATGGAGTCTCCAGAGACCGCCGTCCTCGTCACTATCTTTACCGATGGCGAAGAGAACGCATCGACCCTGTATTCTCCGAATGTATTGAAGGAGCTTATCACCAAGCTGGAAGCCACCGAGCGGTGGACCTTTGCCTTGGTGGGTCCCGTAGATGGCGTGATGAACTTGGCGGATATGCTCGCCGTCGACCGGTCAAACACCACGGGATTCGACCCCAGTTCCATCGATGCCCGGTTGGGTACGCAGGCCAAAATGGTGAGAGCAAGCACTTCCTACATGAATTCTCGCTCGACGGGCATGAAGTCAAGAAAAGGTCTCTATACGGATGATGGCAGCAACGATAACGGTAGCTCTGGCAATAAGAGTTAAGCTCATTGGATGCCAACCGGAAAACCCCGAAAATCCGCTGATGAAGTAACTTTCACGATTTACGCATCCCCCTTTTCTCGCACGTCGATCTTCCGAACCTCTCGTGAGTAATCTATGAAAATTCGTTTCGGACTTCATCTCGATGGTCAGCGCGGCTGGCTTCCCAGGAACAGTCTGGGAGAAATCACGGTCGGGCCGCTCGGTTTACTGGACATTCTGGAAACCCATCTGGGACTTTTGCAGGAGCAGGTCAGTCCGTCGGAGAGAATCGTCCAGTACCGTGATTGCCTACGCCAGTGCAATTCCCCGCAGCGATTCTTTCATCGCTCCTTCCAAGCGGACGAACTGGGGACAGCCGCGACGCTGCTGGCCTGGCGAGATGACTGGTATCTACAGGGCTGGGACGGTCAGCTCCCCTCTTCGTCACCCCCAAGAATTCAGGATATGGGCGAAGTGGAATGCTTCGCTACCGTTCAGGTTGCGGCCTCTATGGGCGAACGCCTTCAGCGAGTCGTTGAGGCAAAAATTTCCAGAACTGTCCCGATTCAGGAAATCGAGTTGCTCGATCCTTTGGAATCTTTTCCCAAATGTTGGCGCAAGATACTTGAGCACTTTCCTCTTCGGCTTTGGGTCATTGCAAAAAACGAGACGGGAGGACGCGGTTTACTCGGACGGTTGCAGACCGCCCTCAAGGCGGCACCGACCCCCCAAGCCCCTCCTAAAATGAGCTGGCAAGACGATGGTTCCGTGACCGTGGTGCAAGCCGAAACCCGTTTCCTGGCGGGACGCTGGCTGGCGGAAAAAATTGACGCCGAGGAGGGTACTTCCTTGCTGGTTGCTCCGGTCGAAGGCGAGCGCCTGGACGGGATACTCGCCTCGTCAGGCCGGCCCCGGCATGGCTTGCGTGAATCAAGTGCCTTTCGACCGTCGCTACAAGTGCTGCCGCTTGTGCTCGAAATTCTCTGGGAACCGCTCAATTTTTACGGTTTGCTGCAATTCTTGACGCATGCTGTTTGCCCGGTTCCTGCCTATGCCCGACGAAAACTGGCCGGTAAGTTGGCCGACAAACCCGGTTTGGGCGGAACGCATTGGGAACAGGTTTTAGCCGACATTGACGCGCATTACGGTGGCCCCGAAAGCGAAATCGCACAGGAGGTGCGTCGTAAAATCCGTTTTTGGGTTGAACATCCCCGACACGATCAAGCAAAAGGAGTCGAGCTTATTGTCGTGATTGAACGGGTGGAGGCGCTCACCGAGTATTTTCGGAAACGTCTGGTCGATAGTGATCGTGCAAGGCGTATGGCCTTTAAGGCGGGGTTGGGTCAGTGCCAAGCTGCTGCAGCGGCCCTAAAAGCATTAAGCGAGCAGGGCGCTACGATCCTCCTTCCGCGTCAACTACAAAAATTGGTTGCCCAAGCAACGGCTCGCGGTAGCGACAATCCACTTCTCGTCGCCGAGGTAGGGTCTGCGCTCACGGTGACGCATCCCGGTGCGGCCATTGAACCTTGCACACGCGTTCTATGGTGGCAAATGGGTATGCCTGCACTCCCACGCTCTTATCCCTGGTCAAGGCTTGAAATCGAATCTCTCGCCCAAGTGGGGGTCGAATTGCCTGACGTAGGGTGTTTGCTGGATCGCGCCGCTGAGGAATGGTTACGACCGATCATGGCGGCTAGAAACGAGCTCATTCTGGTACTTCCTCCAAAAGGAGAGGAGGTGCATCCAGTCTGGCTGATGATCGACGCGCTCTTTAAAGACATTCCGATTATGCAGCTAGAGGCGTCGCTCATTCGCTCTGAACACGGAATGTCGGTCGTGCCCTATCAACCATTGCCGGGCCTCAAACGTTTCTGGCAACTCCCTGCGGGGGTCGCGATAGCGATGCGGCCACAGGAATCTTTCTCCAGCCTAGAAAAACAAATCTTCAACCCCTATCACTGGTTACTCGAATACCCCGCTAAATTACGGGCTTCACGCATTCTCTCCATCGCCGGCGATTTTCAGTTGTTTGGCAATCTGGCCCACCGTTTGGTCGAGGTATTCTTTCGGCCATCGGAAGATCAGACGCCGCGTGTGGCCGCATTCGACACATGGTTTAACGCCACGTTTGATCGACTCGTTCAAGAGGAGGGCGCGGTACTGTTAATGCCGGGGCGACGCAGCGATCTTGAAGGCTTTCGCATCAAACTGCAGCAGTCCGTCCATGAGCTACAGCAACAACTGACGGAAGCTCAGGTCTCAACCGTTCATCCCGAAATGGAACTGAACGGCATTTATGCTGGAGGCGATCTGATCGGATTTGCCGATTTGGTGCTCGAAAAATCCGACGGGAGTCGCGCCATTATCGACATGAAGTGGTCTGGCGCCCAAAAATACCCCACAAAACTACGAGAAAACCGCCATCTCCAACTGGCGATCTATGCCGAATTGCTACGGCAAAAATTCACGACATGGCCCCATGTCGCGTACTTCCTACTGGATCGAGGTCGGCTGTTGTCGACGGACAATCACTGGTTTCCATCTGCCGATGTCGTTTCCAAGAACACTGAGGAAAACACCGCTCAACTCTGGGGGCGCTTCCTCCAATCCTGGCACTGGCGACAAAGCCAGTTCAAAGAGGGTGTTTTCGAGGTTTGCCTAGACAACATCCCGGAAACCGAGGATTCCCAGGCTCCCGAAGATGGCTTGCAACCGGAAAAAATGAACAGCCTCTATAACGATTTTCTGGCACTGGCCGGATGGGAAGATTGAACATGGTCGGTAAAATTCGCTTTGTCAGTGCCGGGGCAGGCAGTGGAAAAACGTATCGCCTCACCGAGATTCTCCATGAACAACTGAGTTCGGGAGGGGTTCGAGCGGCGGGGGTCATTGCCACAACGTTTACGAAGAAAGCGGCTACGGAACTGCGGGAGCGCGTTCGTTCCGATCTCTTGCGACGGGGAAACTACCGTCTTTCCAGTGCCATCGGGCAAGCCCGCATTGGGACCATCAACGGGGTCTGTGGCGGCTTGCTGGAACGCTTCGCTTTCGAGGCGGGCTTGGCGACCGAGCAGCAGGTTCTCGAAGAGGAGCAAGCCAAAGCGCTGATTCGGCAATCGATTGATGCCGTGATGGATAGACAGGCGATTGCCAACTTTCTTCCGCTTACGCGGCGCTTGGGTCTGAATGAAGAGAATGCATGGCAGGATGCCCTGAAAACACTGGTTGATCAGGCGCGCGCCAATGATATTGCGCCCGAGATTCTGCGAGGCTTTGCCGAGGAGAATGCCAACGATTTGTTGCGTCATTTTCCGAAACCGGCCAAGACCGATCTGTCAGCGGAGCTACTGCAGGCCATTACCACGGCTTTACCGGCATTGGTGACGCAGGCTGAGGTAGGCGGCAAAAAAAATACCGCGAATTATCTGGCCTTGGTTCGTTCTATGGAGAAAGCGTTACGCGGCCACTACGCCGTCTGGAGTGACTGGGTAAAGCTCTCGAAGACTTTGCCGGAAGCCGGGCTTAAACCTCAAACTGAAGCAATCAACGAGCTTGCGGCTCGCTTTGGAGAACATTCCGAGCTACATCAGGATATTCGAGGCTATCTCACGCAGATGTTCGCGCTGTGTGCCGATGCGTTGGCCGTTTACGCCGAGCGTAAACGGGAATTGGGGGTGCTCGACTTCGCCGATCAGGAGCATTTGCTGCTTAAAGTGCTCGACCACCCCACAGTGGCGACTGTGTTACACGAAGAGCTGGATCTTCTGCTGGTGGATGAGTTTCAGGATACCAGTCCCATTCAACTTGCGCTGTTCGTCAAGCTGGCCCAATTTGCCAAGGCCGTTTATTGGGTGGGAGACATCAAGCAGGCCATTTATGGTTTTCGGGGAAGCGACACCGCTCTAATGGAAGCGATCCTGCAAGCGTTGCCCGACATGGGGGGCGAGAAGGAGATTCTCGATCTCTCCTGGCGTTCCCGTCCGGTACTGGTGACCTTGGTCAATGCTATCTTCAAACACGCCTTCGGGGAAACCTTGTCGCCCGCAGAGATTGTGCTGAAGCCCCAGCGCTCGGATAAAACCGAAGGTCTGACAGAACCCGCCTTTGCGAACTGGCTTTTGGGCGGTAAAAATCTGTCTCAGGAAAAATCAGCGCTGGCACTCGGCATCCGTCAGTTGGTCGATTCTGGCTACCGCGTTTTTGACAAAGCGCAGAAACAGGTTCGGCCTGTTCGCTACGGGGATATTGCGATCCTTTCCCGAACGAACGGTGGCGTCGCCGAGAGTGCTTTTGCACTGCGTAGTCAGGGGATTCCTTCCGCGACTTCGCAAGCCGGTCTCTTGGCTACCCCGGAAGCGACACTGGCATTGGCTTGCCTGCGTCGTTTGAATGATCCCTCGGATACGCTGGCGACCGCTGAAATTGTCGCTTTGGCGGACGGCACCGATCCTGAAAACTGGGTGGCCGACCGGCTGGAGTTTCTGGCGATGGGCGGAGAGGCTGATCGCTGGATGGAGGTGGATTCCGGCACGCGAACGGCGCAACCGCTCGTGGCCCAATTGGCGAACATGAGGGGGCAGCTTCCCTTGCTGGCTCCGGCTGAAGCGTTGCAGTCGGTGATGACCGAATGTGATCTGCCGTCCATCGTATTGCGCTGGAGTCAAGAGACCTCTCTGGCGCGTATTCGCCTGTCTAATCTCGAATCGCTACTTGCATTAGCTGTCCAGTACGAGGAAGTGTGTCGAAGTGCGCAGCACGCGGCTTCGATCTCCGGTCTAATTATCTGGTTGGGGGAGATGGCGACGAATGAACTCGATTATCGAGCCGACCCCGCCATCGATGCGGTAAAAGTGATGACGCATCATGCGGCCAAAGGTCTGGAGTGGCCGGTGGTGGTGCTCATGGATCTGGCGGCCAATATTCAAGATCGCCTATGGTCGATTTCTACGCGGTCCCGGAATCGTATCGATGTGCAAAATCCCTTGCAGAATCGCTTCATTCGTTACTGGCCCTGGCCTTTCGGACAACAGAAAAGGGTCGGGATTGCCGATGAAATTGCGCTGACCGAAACGGCTCGGGGTTTTAAGAAGGCCGCGACCGAGGAAGGGCAGCGACTTCTTTATGTCAGTATGACCCGTGCGCGCGATCTGTTGATTCTGGCCCGCTCACAGCGAAAGCCGAGTGGCGAGTGGCTTGAGGCGCTGGAGTCTCCCTGGCTGCTGCCGGAGGAGGGGACGCAGGAGATTTTAGTGCCCGGAGGCGCAAAGGTAGCCACTACCACCTTGATTCTGGAGCCGGTCGAGATTCCTGACGTCGAGGCGTCGGCGTCGACCGTCCTGCACTGGTTCGATAACGCGGGGACTTCTGCTGTTCGACTCCCGTTAGTTTTTAATCCCTCTGCTTCTGCCGCTTTGAACGTTACGGTGCGGGAAAAGATTCGTATGGGTGAACGGATACCGCTCCCTGCGGGGGCCGACATGGAATCGCTGGGAACGGCTATCCATGCCTGTATTGCGCTGGCTTTTGCGGATCGGACTCAGTCGTTGACGGTGGCAGCGGTGGAGCGGATTTTGCAAGGGCGGCGTGTCAGTGAGCAACTCTCGGCGACCGCTGTGTTGAAGCAGATTCAGGCTCTTGAGCAATGGATTGCGCAACGTTGGGGAACCGTCGACGCTTTTGCCGAATACCCGGTACAAAGTGTGCTGGAGAACGGTCAAGTTCTGCAGGGGCGTATTGATCTGCTCCTGAAGACGATCAAAGGCTGGGTACTGATCGATCACAAATCCAGTCCGTTAGGCGTGGATCACTGGGATCACTTGGCAGGGGAACATAGTGGGCAGCTTCACGCCTACGCAAAAGCCATTGAGGCGGCGGATGGAACGTCAGTAGTGGAAAGTTGGTTGTTTCTTCCGGTGGCGGCTGGAGGGGTGAGAGTCGACGTTCCTTTGCTGACTTGAATAATGGCCTGCGTAAAATCTCATCGCTAGTTTTACGATTGGCGAATCGAATAGCATAGCATTACGACTGCGATGTTTTATTTTATCAATACTCGTCCGTTGGGTAACATAACAAACCTGTGCCGTATGGCACCAAGCCTAAAAAAAGAACCTCATGGCCATCAAGAAATCTGAACTGTATTCCTCCCTCTGGGCCTCCTGTGACGAACTGCGCGGCGGCATGGATGCCAGCCAGTACAAAGACTACGTTCTCGTCCTGTTGTTCGTAAAATACGTCTCCGATAAGTACGCAGGCGTCCTCTACGCACCGATCACGATTCCTGCTGGCGCGAGTTTCAAGGACATGGTCGCTCTCAAGGGCAAGCCGGGCATCGGCGACCAGATCAACAAGAAGATCATCGGGCCACTGGCGAACGCTAATAAGCTATCTGACAT
>CAXNNH010000069.1:0-7816 GCA_964203325.1 Burkholderiales bacterium
ATCACCTCCAGCAGCAGCGATTTCGCAAAACTCCAGCCTTCGGCCCGCGTGCGGTAGACATACATCTCCTGCAAATGAACGCCGTGTGCGTCGAGCAAACTGTCCGGCGTTCCCAGCAAATGCTTGGAAAATAGCCCCATTTCCGCCCATTTTTGCGCGTTGCCCAGAACACGGGACTGCACTTCCTCCTCGGCGTTGCGCGCACGCGCAATGTTTTCATCGCACGCTTTCAAACGCTCATCGAGCGATTCCGTCAGGGCGATCAACAAGCGCGCGATGTCCCAGGTGGACTTCGCTCCGACCTTCCATTCGTTCATCAACTCCTGCTCGATGCGCTGGCGAATCTCGCGCGCCATATCCTTGCGCGCCTTCAATTTGGTGCGATAGAAACCAGCGACACCCAAGGTACGGTAATCCTCCTGGTAGCGCTTCTCGCACAGCTTGGTCAGCTCATCGAGCCAAGTGGCGCTCTCACGCTCGCGCACCAGTAATTTGAAGTTTGGAATGACCGCCTCCCACTCACCGGTAAAAGACTTCCACTTCTTGTTATTTACGTCTTCGGGCAGGATACCCAGCGTCAGGGTCAGGTGATCGTCCGAGAGCAGCCAGCGCAATTGCGTTTCTTTTTGCTGCACAAACTCGTGAAAGTCCTGTTTGCGCGGTTCCTCGATAAAGCCTGCGGCTTCCTGCCAATGGTTGTAGCGCAGTTGCAGCGCCGCTTGCCGGGCAAAATTGTAGGTCAGATATTCGGCGATTTCCTCTTCGGGAATCGCCAGCCGCTTGATGCCAAAAGCCAAAAAGCGCTTTGAACGCTCGGGCATGCGCCCTTGCGGCGCACTCTCCGGCGATCCATCGCCATTTTCCGCATTCTCCATGCGACCAAGAGACGCCCAGTTGATGTTGTTCGCAGCCACAATTTTCTGATAGAGAAAATCCGCAACAATGCCGGGCAAATCCCGATCCACATCAACCATCAACCCGTTTTCGTTCTCGTTGCTGAAGATAAAGCAGCCATTGAACGGATCGTTCAACTTCAAACGCTCCTTGATGCCAGTTACATCGTAAGGCTGGTAAGCTCCCACTGACATCGCGTTCAGCTCGGTCAGCGCGGCAAATCCATTGGCGTGGTAGTTGCCTGTGTCCCAATTCGGGTGTGGGTAAGCGTCGGGTAGCAGTGCGTAGATCAAAATGCGGAATCGTTTGGAATCCGGATACAAATCCCGCAGTTGCGCCACCGCATCGATCACACTACCACTCCCCGTGCCACCGGCCAGGCCAACGACGATATGGAAGGTCACTTCCGTCTGACCGTTGTGCTGCAACTGCTTGACTTGCGCCTGCACTTGTTCGCGATATTTATCCGTTTTGCAGGCAAAGAGAAAGCGGCCCAGTCGACGCTTCTGACCGCCGAGCGTGGCACCGACGATGCTGTTGAGAATATCGCGCCACTCCTGCGTACTGCCCAGCCAGTGCTTGAGTCCCGGATAGCTTTCCAAATTGTCGAGCCGTGAGGTCAGGTTGGCATCGGTGATTAACAATTGGCTGGCTTTGGACAACTGAACCGAAGTACCGAGGGTCTTCCAACTTGGATCGTCAATGGACATCATTTCGCTGGACGAATCAATGTACAGATAGCCAATCTCGCTGTCGGGCGACTTGTCGCCGTGGAACTCCTGATACAGATTCTTGCGCAGCGCACGGATTATTTTCCCCCCCGTTCCGCCTAGCCCTATGATGAGATGATTCATTTAGCGTGCTCCTCGTTTTAAGAATGGCATCTTAATTGCAGTTGACTGTAGATGTTACCCACCGCCCTGCTTTTCGTCATCCTGTGCCGGCGGGAACGACGGGGTTTTTAGGGGGCCGCTGCGTAACATCGCTTAATTTTGACAAATCCGTTGCTGAAGGTGCGGGAATGTACAGACTATAGGTGGCTGGCAGAACGACTTTCCATTTGCTTTCTTCTGGAACTTGTTGGTCTGGTGTCGCGGCATCGCCAGCATCATACGATTGCATTTGTCGTGGGGCAATGGTGCAATTTTCGTCGAACGCCTCTGGCATCGCGTCAAGCACGAATCGAAGCAGGCCGGCGAAATGTTATGATGCGCGGCCTTTTCTGTTGCTCGTGTTGCTTGCACTCCGCTGCCGCTCTACCGCCTGCCACCCAATTCAATGCGTCTGACCAAGCTCAAACTCGCCGGATTCAAATCCTTTGTCGATCCCACTACGATTGCGCTGCCTGGACAGCTCGTTGGAGTGGTCGGCCCCAATGGCTGCGGCAAATCCAATGTTATGGATGCCGTGCGCTGGGTGCTCGGCGAATCGAAGGCTTCGGAATTGCGCGGCGAGTCGATGCAAGACGTCATTTTCAATGGCTCGGCGTCGCGCAAACCCGTGTCGCGGGCGGCGGTCGAGATGATTTTCGACAACTCGCTCGGACGCATCGCCGGGCAGTGGTCGCAATACTCGGAGCTATCGGTCAAGCGGCTACTAACGCGCAGCGGGCAGTCCGAGTATTACATCAACAATTTGCATGTGCGACGCAAGGACATCACCGACCTCTTTCTCGGCACCGGGCTGGGGCCACGCGCCTACGCCATCATCGGCCAGGGGACCATTTCGCGCATCATCGAGGCGCGGCCGGACGAGCTGCGCGTTTTTCTCGAAGAAGCGGCGGGCGTCACCAAATACAAGGAGCGGCGCAAGGAAACCGAGAGCCGTATTGCCGATACGCGCGATAACCTGCTACGCGTTGAAGATATTCGCCTGGAGCTTGGTGCGCAAATGGAGCGTCTTGAGGCACAGGCGGCGGTAGCGCGCCAGTACCGCGACGCGACGGCCGAACTGACCCGCAAGCAACAACTGCTCTGGTTGCTGCGCCGTAATGAGGCGCAGGGTGAATGCGAACGGCTGGGGCGCGAGTTGGAGCGCGCATCACTGGATCTTGAAGCGCAAACAGCGGTACTGCGTGAAACTGAGGCCTACCTTGAAGAAACGCGCGAAAACCACTTTGCGCGTAGCGATGGCCTGCACCATGCCCAGAGCGATTTGTTTGCGGCCAATGCCGAGGTGGCCCGTCTCGAAGCCGAAATTCGTCATCGGCGAGAATCGCAACGCGAATACGAAACCCGTCTGACCCAACTGGCCGACGACCGCTTGCATTGGCAAGAGCAGAGCGAAAAACTGCTGACCGACAAAGAGCACTGGCAGGGTCTGCTCATGCTGGCCGATGAGCGTGTCGAAGAAGGCGATATGCGTCTGGAGGTGCAGAGTGAGCGCTTGCCGCTGGCCGAAGAGGCGCACGCTCAATCGCAAGAGGCGGTCAATCGACAACGTGCCGGCATGGCCCAGGTCGAGCAACAGTTGCAGGTCGAGCAAGCCAACCGCAGCCATGCGCAGCGTTCCCTGCAGATTATCGCCGGTCGGCGCGAACGACTGGCGCTGGAGCGCGAAGCGTTGCCGCACCCCGATAACGCCGAATTTGAATTCAAGCAGGAGGAATTGGCCGAGCTGCGCGAACGGATCGTCGAATGGCAGGAACGGCAAAGCAGCCAGCAGCAAGCGCTACCGAATTTCGAGCGACAACGCAAGGACGCGCTGGCCGAAGTACAGCACGCGCAAAAAGAGCGTGCTGAAGCGAACGCGCGCCGCGTTGCGCTCGATCAACTGCAAAAGCGTGTGCAGGGCGATGGCAAGTTGAACGATTGGTTGCGCCGACACAAACTAGAGCAGCGATTGCCTTTGTGGCAGTCGCTGCATGTCGACGCTGGCTGGGAAGAGGCGGTTGAAGCCCTGCTGCGCGAACGCTTGAGCGCGTTACCTGCCGATGCGGCAAATGCGCTCTGGAGCCGTGATCGGCCCGCCAGCAAGCTGACGTTGCTGCTGCCGCCGAAGACAACAGCAGAGGGCAGTAGCGCAAGTTTCGCGGCCGCTCCGGTCGACAGCAACCGTCTGCTGGCGCGTATTCGTTGTGACGATTCGGGCTATGCCGGCATTCTGGCTGATTGGTTGGGTGGTGTACTGACCGCCCCCGATCTGGCTACAGCGCTGACACGTCGCGCCGAGTTGTCGGGAGCCGCTTGCTATGTGACGCCCGACGGCGATATCGTTAGCCGACAAAGCGTTACTTTGTTCGCCCCCGATGCGGGCGAGCACGGCTTGCTGGAGCGTCAACGCGAAATTGAAATGCTGGCAACGTTGATCGAGCAACGCCAGGAATCGGTCGAACAGGCGCAAGGCAAGCTCGCCGAGATAGAAATACGTATGAGCGAGGCACAGGAAGCGCTGCAGGAGACCCGTAAAACCCTAAGTGAGCTGCAGGACAAGGCGCACGCTATTCAGGTCGAAACGCTCAAGCTGGCGCAGGCGCAGGATCGTTTCCGCGAAAGGCAAGCGCAGATTGACCGTAGCCTGGCTGAAATGACGGTTGAAGAAGAAGGCGAGAGCGAACGCCTGTTCATCGCCGACGAGGCGGTTGAAACACACCGCGAGCAGCTTGGGCGTTTGCAATCGGTGCTCGATGTGGCCAATGCGCGCTTTGAGCAAACCGAGCGTGCGTTGCGCGATGGACGCGAACAACTGGCCGCTATCGACCGTGAGCGCCGCGAAGCACAGTTCGCGCAACGCGAGTGCCGCAACAAGCTCGATGAAATCGCCAACGCCGGTGAACTGGCACGCAAGCAGCTTGATCGGATCGCCGGCGAACTGGCGCGCTGTAGCGAGAATGCCGTGGCCTTGCAGGCCGAGGATCTCGAACCCAAATTGCAGGAAGCGCTCGCGCAGCGGGTAGCGAACGAATATGCGCTGGCCGAGATGCGTAATGCTCTGGAAGCCGCGACCGGCGAGTTGCGCCGACTGGAAGAGCAGCGCATGCGGGTTGAGCAAAGTCTTAACCCACAGCGCGAGCGGATCAATGAATTGAAGCTCAAGGAACAGGCCGCGAGCCTCAATGTCGATCAACTGGCCTTGCAGTTGGCCGATGCCAAAGCCGATGAAGCCTCGCTAACCCCTGAATTGACCGGTGCCCGCGTCGGTACGCTGCAAAGCGCTATTGCCGCGCTGCAGCGCTCGATTGATGCACTGGGGTCCGTCAATCTCGCCGCGCTCGAAGAGTTGGAATCGGCGCGTGAGCGCAAGGGCTATCTCGATGCGCAGTCGGAAGATCTGACGCAAGCGATGGAAACCCTGGAGAGTGCGATTCGGCGTATCGACCGCGAAACCCGCAATCTGTTGCAGGCGACGTTCGATGCCGTGAATCGCAGTTTTGGCGAGCTGTTTCCGATCCTGTTTGGCGGCGGTGAAGCCAGACTAATTATGACCGGCGACGAAATTCTCGACGCCGGCGTGCAAGTGATGGCACAACCGCCCGGCAAGAAAAATTCAACAATACAGTTACTGTCCGGCGGTGAAAAAGCGTTGACCGCGATTGCGCTGGTATTCTCGATGTTTCAGCTCAACCCGGCCCCTTTCTGCCTGCTTGACGAGGTGGATGCGCCGCTTGACGATACCAATACCGAACGTTTCTGCGCTATGGTTCAACGTATGTCGACAAATACACAGTTTTTGTTCATCAGCCATAACAAAATCGCCATGGAAATGGCGCAGCAACTGGTAGGCGTAACGATGCAGGAATCGGGCGTTTCGCGTATTGTTGAAGTGGATATGGCAGAAGCTTTGCGCATGCGCGAGCAAATTGTTTAGGAAGACAAATGACCGAACTCCAGATGGGCTTGATCGGCCTCGGTGCGATTTCAGTGCTGGCCGTGCTGGCCTATAACAAATGGCAAGAAAACCGGCATCGCAAAATTGCCCAGCGCATGATGGCCTCGCAGCACACGGATATATTATTTGACGGGATCGCATCGAGCGGCACCGTCCATAAAGATGACGCCGAGGATCCTGTGCTGCTCGACACGACGGATGTTTTGACCGGAGAGCTAACCAGCCCGGAGCCGCACGCCACGAGAAACTCGGGCGAACGTGTCGAACCCATACTAAGCGGGGAGCCGCATTGCGACTCTATCGAACCGAGCGAAGGCAGGAATGCTGGCGAGCGCGAGGAAACTGCGGGAGACGTTGAGAAGGATGCAGATAAGCCGCTCGGTAAACGAGTTCCAGAGTCCCACCGCCCTCAATTTGCGGCGACCGATAGCGCTATGTACGATCAGTCAGCAGGCGAGAAACAGGCCGGCACGGCAAAAGAAATTACTTTTCCCTTTCATCTACTGTCGCCGCTGATCGACTATATCGCCAGCTTTGAAACCATCGAGGCCGCATCGGCGCATCAGATTCTGGAGTCGCAACGTGATTTTCTGGTACGGGTACGCAAGCCGATACATTGGCTCGGCTTTAACGAGCAGCAGCATGAGTGGGAACGGATTATCGACGATGGCAAAAACGAATACCGCCATCTGTGCATTGGCCTGCAACTGGTTGATCGCAAAGGCCCGGTATCGGAAGGGGATTTGTCTATTTTTCATCTGGCCATGCAGGATCTGGCCGACGAGCTGATGGCCGTCGTTGACCTGCCGCCCCGTCAGTATGTGCTCGAAACAGCAGTACAACTGGACCGCTTCTCGGCCGGTGTCGATATTCAAATCGGTCTGAATATACTTAGCCTGATCCAGCCCTTTGCCGGAACCAAGTTGCGGGCATTGGCCGAAGCGGCAGGGATGACTTTTGACGACCAAGGCCATTTTGTGCGCTGCGACGATGACGGCAATGTTCTTTATCGCTTGTCCAACCAAGCAGAAATGGGCTTTTCGGCCGATAACATGAAGATGTTGAGCACGCATGGCATCACTTTTCTGCTGGATGTACCGCGTGTGGCTCACGGTGACCGCGTGTTCAATCAGATGCTGGATATCGCGCAACGCTTTGCCGAAGCGTTGCAAGGATCGCTGGTCGATGACAATCGTCGCCCGCTTTCACACGGGGAACTTGATCCGATACTTCGGCAAGTGGTCGAATACCAGGCGGCAATGGCCTCACGCAATCTGCCGGCCGGCGGCCATTTAGCACTGCGCCTGTTCTCCTGAGCGCAGGTTTGTTTTCAAACCACTTTTTTCCGGCAGCCGGGCTGGAAGCCGCATGGATAAACGATCTACAGAGGAGGGGTCTGGAGAGTGGCGTAAACAGGCTCTCTCCGGGCAGGTACTCTGTAGATCGAGCATTGGCGCGGCTCGCAGAGGAGGTAAGATTGGGCAAACAGGATGAGTAACGCAGAGCGTGCCCCGGATTGGGGAGCGGAAAAACTACGGGCTGAAATCGAAACGCACAATCGGCAGTACTACGCGCTCGACGCGCCGCTGATTTCCGATGCTGAATACGACCGCCTATTCCGCCAGCTACAGACGCTTGAGGCCGAACACCCCGAGCTGGCCACGCCCGACTCACCGACACAGCGCGTCGGTGCGGCGCCGCTCCCCGAGTTTGCCTCGGTGGCGCATCGCACGCCAATGCTTTCGCTCAACAACGCCTTTTCTCCCGCCGAAGTCGAAGCCTTCGACCGCCGCGTGCGCGAAGGCTTGGCGCAGGAGGGCAAAGCCGGGGACGGAATCAAATGCCTCGAAGACGTTGAATACATTGAATACGCCGCCGAACCCAAGTTTGACGGTTTGGCCGTCAGCCTGATCTACGAAGACGGAATTTTCACGCGCGGCGCCACGCGCGGCGACGGCAGTACCGGCGAAGAGGTAACGCCCAATCTACGCACGGTCGGCAATATCCCGTTGCGCCTGCTCGGAAGTGACTACCCACCTCTACTGGAAGTGCGCGGCGAAGTATTGATGTTGCGCCAAGACTTTGCCCGATTGAA
>CAXNNH010000070.1:0-7779 GCA_964203325.1 Burkholderiales bacterium
GGGCAGGCGCAGCGCCAGCAGGGACGGCTTGCTGATGTTTTTCATCGTCGGCGAAGTGCCCGTCAAAGCGGATTCGATCTGTTGACGCAGGTGCGGGATTTTAAGGGTTGCATCGAGATAAGCCGGTAACGCGATTGTTTCCTGGTCGCGCTGCCAGAGTGCCCGAAATATTTTGTCGCACAACATCAAACGGGCGGGTACATCTTTTTGCACCAAGGCGCAGGCGCCCACCAGCCGGGCGATATTAGCGCGGCTCATCAGCCAGTCACCGGGTTTGACCTCGATGCGCGGCTCTGGTTTGAGCGTCGCGGGCAGCGCCTTGTTTTGGCGGGGATTGAACGTACCAAAGGACACCGCGCCCAACTTCAATACGCTCCATTCGTCCTTTTCTGCCGGACGATCCAGGCATTTCGGACTCCAGCCATTTTCAAGATCGGCGATCAAATCGGCGAGACGGGCGACCGGATACGTGCCGTCGGCCACATTAAGCCTGCCGTCCGTCTGATTGAGCGCAGCGCCCCAGCGTCCGATGTTGCTCCAATGAACGGCAAAGGCTCGGTGCGGTTTAAGCTCTTCTGCGGCGCGCAATCCCAAAGCGTGGAGGAAATCGGTTTGCGCTTGTTTTTCCAGTTGCGCGGCTTGTGCTTCAGCCCGTGCGGCCTCGGCGATGGCGGTTTGCCAGCGGTTAATAATGGTTTTCTGAACGGCAATAGGGGGCAGCGGAATCTTCATTGCCTCAAGTTGCTCAGGGTGAATGCGAGTTTTTGTGCCTCCACCGTGCGCAAGGCCGTCAAGCACTTTCTTGAAATAGTCACATCGCAAAACCAAGTCAAGGAAAGCCGGTACGATTTTGTTTTGATTCAGATCGTAAACGGGGTACTCCGCACTGACCGCAATTTTTGAAACGGTATCTGGCAAGACACAGAACGAACCCTGCTTGATCCGTATCTTGCTATAAACGAGTTGGCCTGCTAAAGCCCAAAATAGACGCCCTTTATAATTTTGCCGGCTATCTTCATCCGTGATTCGGACTTCACCGCCGAAGGTGATTTTTCCAATGATCGGAAGTTCACTGATGGGTTTGTCATCTCTAATTTCTAAGGCACTGCGTATCAGAACGGTTGAAAGGGGTTTTATTTGGCTGGGCGGCCATTTCCAGCCATCCGAAACGAAACCTGCTACATCCCAACGTGCAATATCCTTGAAGCCAATCCCAAAGCCCCTCGACTCTTTACCTCCAGACGAGGGGCTTAGACGAAAAAAGGGGCGGGGTCGTCGCGGAAGGCAAAATAGTGTTCGAGCGCGGTTTTTTCAATGCCGGGCGGCAACCGGTCGTTGGGGTAAAGCTCGTTGGCGTCGGCGTCGCCCGTGGCGGTGAGGCCGACTTTTTGGGCTTCGTAGAGGAACACCGGGTAGTCGAAGCGCTGTTTGAGTAAAGCGCGAGTTTCCTGCGTTATTTGTTCCGCCAGGCGTTTCTCGAAGGCGGTGAGTTCTGTTTTTAGCGTTTTCTGCTGCTCGCTGTTTTTGGCGGCCTTGGCTGCGGTCATGGCGGCAGTTATCCGCTGGCGCTCGGCGGTCAGGCTGGGGGCGTGCAGGGCTTCGGTTTCGGTGCGCGCTGCGGCCCGCAGTTGATCGAACTGGCTACGTTCGGCTTCACTGAATTTCTGCAAAAAAAGCAGCGAACATTTGACGCTGGCACCGCTCGACATGAAAGTTTCTTGTGTCAGGCTGAGAACAGCCAGCAGCTTGGCGCGGTCTTCAACGAACTCGCGCACGTAGGCCAGCGACGGGTTATTGAAAATGCCTTCGGGCAAAACAATGCCTAGTTTGCCGCCGGGCATGAGCAAGTCGAGGCAACGTTCGATGAAGAGAATTTCGGTTTTGATTTTGCCGAGCTTGCCGCTGCCGTTTTTCGGCAACAGAAAGAGTTCGGCAATCGAGTTGCCGACGCTGGCACCCAGGCGTTTGCGGGCGGCTTGGTAGGGCGCGCCATAGCGGCGTTGGTAGAGGCGCTCTATTTCTTCGTCCAGTGCAATGTCGCCTTCCTGCACTTTGTCGGTAGGCTCGACGTTGGAGCCAAACGGTGGGTTGGTCAGGATGCTGTGAAAGCGGCCTTCAAAAATACCGTTTACGTTTAAAAAACCGTTGTGGTGATGCACGCCGCCGTGGCCGTCGCCGTGCATGATCATGTTCATTTTGCTGGTGCGCGCAATGCGCTCGTTGGCGTCGGTGCCGTAGATGCTGCGATTGGCCAGCGTCCACATGCGGGTGCCTTCGGTGTGCTGGTCGAGTTCGCGCTGGAGTTCGGCGTATTTGTCACGCAGCAAGGCGGCTTTTTCGGCTTCTTTCAGGTCGCTTCGGGTAGCGGTTTCAAGTTTGAAAATTTCGTATTGCCGGTCAATGTCGGCGTAAATTTGCTGGCGAACGATTTCAAAGAAGCGAATCAGAAATCCGCCAGACCCCGATGCCGGGTCGCAGATGATTTGCCCCTCGGCGGGTTCGAGCATGCGGATGATGAATTCGACAACCGGGCGTGGGGTGAAGAACTGGCCGATTTCACCCCTGAAGGTGCGCCCGAGAAAGCGCTCGAAGGCAATGCCCTTGATGTCTTCGGAGGTATCGGAGAGGTTGTAGCGCTCCAATTCTTTGACGATGGCAAATACGGTGGCCGGTTTGAGGTTGATTTTGTCTTCTGGCAAGAAAATCCGGTCAGCTTTGTATTCCGCTTTGGTCTGGTTGAACAGCACGTTAACCGGGTCGTCGTGAATAACGCTTTGCTCTTCCAGAAATTTTTGCGAAAAGACGTTGTCGCGTTGCTTGCCTTGCTTCAGGCGGCGCTCGATACCGGTTTTGACAAACAAGATTTTGGCGATTTCATCGAAGGCCGCCGCCGGGTCGAGGTGGTCGCGGTTGCGGATGATGTTGTGGCAGCGGTGCAGAAGGTCGGCGAATTCGTCCTCGCGGAAAAATTTGAGGCGTTCGAGGATCGCCGCGATTTCCTTCTGGCTGGCGTTGGCGTGGGGGATGGATTCGATTTCTTCGAGGTAGCCCGGCACCTTGTCTTTGCGTACGCGCCAGTAACGGGTTTCGCGGTTGTTGTGGGTAACGAAAAAAGGCGCTTCGCAAAGGCGGGCGTACATTTCGCCCTGCACGTAATCGGCGCTGGAAATGGTGATGTTGTCGGACTTGTATTCGATAACCAGCAACGGGGTGTTGCCGTTTTTTTTGTCTTCCTTGTTGCGCCAGATAACGTGGTCGGCACGAGCCTTGGCCGTTCCCCTGCCGGCAAGGTCAAGTTCCTCGCCGATTTGATCGGGCTGGTAGCCAAATTCGTTGACCAGTACGCACAGGTGCTCCTGACGCACCCGTTCTTCCGGTGTCTCGAACAGCGATTTCTGACGGACGTGGCTCCAGATCGTGCCTTTAGCCTCGTCGCGTTTGAGGGTCAGGGGTGTTGTCTTGGCGGTCATGGTGTTCTCGTGATCGGTATGTTTCTTAGTTCGGCAGAAGGCGCGGAAAATCTCGGCTCGATCATCCTTTTTCAAACCAAGCGGAAATGTTTTCGTCCAGGCAGGCGGTAGGTTTCAAAATCGTTTCGGTCGAGCGTCCAGATAGTGGCACTGCCCGTTTTCAGTGCAGCAACGACCAGCGAGGCGTCGGCGAGATCCATCGGGCGATCAGCGTAGCGGGTGATCCAGTCGATGGCGGTAATCAGCTCATCCTTGCCGAGAGGCATCACCTCCAATCCGCCGCGCTCGATCCAGCTGTAAAGCGGCAGGGTCGAGGCCACGGTCGGGGCGAGGTGGGAAAACTCGGTGAGTACCGCCCATGTGGTGAGTAAGCGACCGCGATAATTCTTCAGGAATTGTGTGCAGCGTTCGTGCGCGTTATCCCTTTTATCGGCCAAGGCCACCAGTGGGCCGGTATCAACCAGTAAAACGGTCACGCACTACGCCTGTGTTTTTCGCGAATGGCCGCTTTGACGCGTTCTTTCGTGGGCGCAGTGCGGGTCTCTTTAGCGGCGAAGGAGCCGATAAAACCTGCTTCGCAGGCGATTTCATAGGGCGATTTTTCTGCGAGCCCCGTGCTGAAGCGCTGTTCGAGCAGTTCGATGATGACATCGGATTTACTGCGCCGCGTTTCGACGCAATACTGCGCCAGCATCTGTTCGAGTCGATCAGGGAGGCGAACGGTGGTAGTCATGGCGATTCCTGGGTAACTGAACGTGTATTAACGGTAATACAGGATTGCTTCTTGCGCAAGGAAAAATTCGGGTTTGACCGGGAAGTTCAACGGAGGGGCGGTTGCGCCAACGCCTCCGCCAGCGCCCCACTCACTGCCTGACCAAGCAGGGCAATTTCCTCGTCGCTAACGATGTAGGGCGGCATCAGGTAAACGGTGTTGCCGATCGGACGCAGCAGGGCGGCACGCTCCAGCGCGGCGCGGTAAAAGCGGCGCGGGAATTGCGGATCGCGGGTCTCGACATCGAACGCGAGAATCATGCCGCGCTGGCGCAAGTGGCGTACTTGCGGGTGCTCGGCCAGCGGTGCTAGGGCCGTGGCGAGTTGGGCAGCACGTTGCTGGTTGGCTTCCAGCACCTTGTCGGTGGCAAAAATATCGAGCGTGGCCAGCGCAGCGCGGCAAGCCAGCGCGTTTCCGGTGTAGGAGTGCGAATGCAGAAAGCCGCGTGCTGTGGCATCGTCGTAGAAAGCGTCATAGACCTCGTCGCTACTGAGCACGACGGACAGCGGTAAGTAGCCGCCGGAGATGCCTTTCGACAGGCAGATAAAATCGGGGGTGAAGGGTTGTCCTGCTCTCGCCGCTTGCTCATGCGCGAAAAACGTCCCGCTACGGCCGCAGCCGACGGCAATTTCATCGCAGATCAGGTGCACGTCGTAACGGTCGCACAAAGCGCGTGCCAGGCGCAGGTATTCCGGGTCGTACATGGCCATACCGCTGGCGCACTGGATGAGCGGTTCGACGATCAGCGCAGCGATGCGCGGGTGGTGCTGTTCGAGGTGATGTTCCAACGCGGCCGCCGCACGGCGAGCAACATCGCTCGGCGTTTCACCGGCCTCTGCGCGGCGGGCATCGGGCGTCGGTACGGTGGCGGCGGCACGGATCAGGGGCGCGTAGGCGTCCTTGAACAAGGCGACATCGGTGACCGCCAGCGCGCCAACGGTTTCGCCGTGGTAACTGCCTTCCAGGCAGAGAAACTCGGTTTTCTCCGTTCGCCCTCGGTTGCGCCAAGCGTGAAAGGACATTTTGAGGGCTATTTCAGTGGCCGAAGCACCGTCGGAAGCGTAGAAGCAGTGGCCGAGCCGGCCGCCGGTCAGTTGGGCGAGTCGTTCGGACAGTTCGACCACCGGGCGATGCGTGAAGCCGGCCAGCATGACATGCTCTAGCTCGTCCAGTTGTGCGTGCAAGGCGGCGTTAATGCGTGGATTGCAATGGCCGAAGAGATTGACCCACCACGAACTAATCCCATCAAGGTAGCGTTTGCCATCAACGTCTACCAGCCAAGCCCCTTCGCCTCGGGCAATGGGAATCAACGGCAAATCGCTGCTTGCATGATGCTTCATCTGTGTGCACGGATGCCAGACGGCCGCCAAGCTGCGTTGCAGCAGGTCGCTGTTACTCATTGCCAGCGCCGCTTAGTGTAGCGTTTGCGAGGGGCTGTCGTTTTGTTCCGGCATTTCGGCGTGCACGGTGTCACCTTCGATATTGGGAAACAGCGGCGCTCCGCAGTCGTCGCAAAATTCGAAGGGAAATTGCTGGTTAAGGAGAACGATTTCCGTGATACCGGATTCGCGGAGTACCGTTTCAATCTCACCGACGATGTCCGTATTTTCGTCTTCGGCACCGAGTAGAGGCCAGACAACGCCGTGGTAAATCAGGTCACTGTCGCGTGGCCCAAAGCCCACCCGGTATTCCTCCAGTTGCTTGTCGTGAAAGCCGGCAACAATTGCGCGCATGCGGTCGGGCGCTTGCCCAAGCGTGGTTTGCAGAAAGGCCACCGAGGCGCGCAAGGAATAAGGGCGTGAGGCGCTATCGGCCGCGCGGCAGGCCGCATGGTAGGAATCGGCGAGCAGCGTTTGATAGGTGCAGCCGGTGAGCAGAGCTTCGAAGTTGGGGCCACCCTGCTTGACCCATTCCTTAAGCGCGCTTTCGCGGGTGTCTTTGCCGGCCTCGTTCCAGCGAAAGAGCGGCATACCGCGCCGCACGGCAATGGCGCCGACGAGGTAACGGGTGTCGGAAAGAAACGGATTGGTTTCCGGCATCGCCGCCTCATCAATCTTGATCTCCTCATGCGCCAGCGCGGCGTGACCGAGCTGGCGCATGAGTTGCCAGGTGTCGATGAAAGTGCGTGGTAGTTGATCGGGGCCATAAAAATAATTGGACAGCGCCAGTTGGGCGTCTGCAGCAAAAACATGTGCGCCAAGCTGAACCTTCAGCGTTTGCAAGGTGCTTTTTGGAATAACGCTGGTCGGTATGGAAAAACGCGACCAGGCGAGCAAGGGCGCATTGAACAGCAGAATGTCGAATTCCTGTCCTTGGTGCGACAGTACGCAAGATTCAGCGCGCGATTCGATCATATCGGCCAAGGCGTCGTAGGCCGTTGAGTCTGCGTCGAATAGACGATCAAGGGCGGCGTTCAGATCGTCCTCGCTGCCGTCTTGCAGTAGCCGGTCAACGACTTCGGTCAGCCGTATTTCCCAGAACGAGTCTTCCAGTCTGCTGCCGGATTCCGCCAAGCCGGTGGCTAAACGACCAAGATCGGTAGCGTCGACCGAATTGCGTTTGCGGGACGTGATGCGAGTGCGTTTCATGGTGTGGTGCCCGATGCGAATCAATTGGCTATTGTACCAAGGTACTAAGCTTGCGGGACTTTCGCTATTCAGCGCGCTAAAAACGCTGTTCGAGGGGCGAGCAGAGTTGCCTGTAACGCTCGCCTGGCCGATTCGAAATCGTCGGGGCAGGTAGAATTCGGGTAGAACAACTGCACTGAATATTTTGGAGCCGGATGCCTATCATGATTATCGTTTTATCACCCGCTAAATCCCTGGATTACAAGACGCCGCCGACGGTTGACGATTATACGCAGCCGGAATTTCTCGATCAGTCGCAACAGTTGATTGATCAATTACGTACCTTGTCGCCGGTCGAGGTCGCTCAGTTGATGCACCTCAGCGACCGACTGGCCGTGCTTAACGCGACACGCTATGCCGAGTGGTCGCCTCCGTTTTCGCCGGGCGACGCCAAGCAGGCAGTGCTGGCTTTTAACGGCGACGTATACGATGGACTCGACGCCGGATCGCTTTCGTCGGCCGACCTGAATTTTGCCCAGGATCATTTGCGCGTTCTTTCCGGCCTGTACGGTGTACTGCGTCCGCTCGATTTGATGCAGCCCTATCGGCTGGAGATGGGTACGCGCTTGCCTAACTCGCGCGGCAAAGATCTCTACGCTTTCTGGGGCGAGCGAATTACCGATGCCCTCAATAAGTTGCTGTTGGCGTCGAAGGCAAAGGCGCTGATCAATTTGGCCTCGGAGGAATACTTTAAGTCGGTCAAACCGACAATGCTGGCCGTACCAGTCATTCAGCCGGTGTTTGAGGACTGGAGCAGTGGGAAATTCAAGGTGGTCAGTTTCTACGCCAAGCGTGCGCGCGGACTGATGGCGCGTTTTGCGATCAGCCGTAAATTGGTCGATCCATTGGCGTTACAGGAGTTTTCAAGTGCGGGTTACGTGTATACCCCCAGTGCGTCGAGTGCGACGAG
>CAXNNH010000071.1:0-7771 GCA_964203325.1 Burkholderiales bacterium
AGTTCGACGCGGATCGGCAGGCGGCCCTGCAATTCGGGGATCAGATCGGATGGCTTGGCCAGATGGAACGCACCGCTGGCGATAAACAGTATGTGGTCGGTGCGGATCATGCCGTATTTGGTCGATACGGTGGTGCCTTCCACCAGCGGCAGCAAATCGCGCTGTACGCCTTGGCGCGAAACATCGGCACCGTGTGCATCGCTGCGTGAGGCGATTTTGTCGATTTCGTCGAGAAAAACGATGCCGTTCTGCTCGACGTTTCTCACCGCTTCAAGCTTCACCTCCTCGTCATTAACCATTTTGGCCGCTTCTTCCTCAATCAGCAGCTTGCGTGCTTCGGCAATTTTCAGCTTGCGCGACTTCTTGCGGCCCGAGCCCATATTTTGGAACATGCCTTGAATTTGCGAGGTCAGTTCTTCCATGCCGGGAGGGGCAAAGATCTCGGCCTGCATCGACAGAGCGGCGACTTCGATTTCGATTTCCTTATCGTCCATTTCGCCTTCGCGCAGTTTTTTGCGGAATTTTTGGCGCGTTGTGCCGTCTTCTGCGCTTTGTGCATCGTTGAAGAAGTTGCCGCGTGCCGGCGGTAGCAAGGCATCAAGGATGCGTTCCTCGGCCGCATCGTCGGCGCGCGCCCTGACGCCTTTCATGGCTTGTTCGCGGCCGCTCTTGATGGCGATTTCCACCAGGTCGCGAATGATGGTGTCGACATCGCGACCGACGTAGCCGACCTCGGTGAACTTGGTGGCTTCGATCTTGATGAAGGGGGCATTGGCCAGACGCGCCAGCCGGCGGGCGATTTCAGTCTTGCCGACGCCGGTCGGCCCGATCATCAGGATATTTTTGGGCGTGATTTCCTGACGTAATGGATCGGCGACCTGCGCCCGCCGCCAGCGGTTGCGTAGCGCGATGGCCACCGCCTTCTTGGCCTTACCCTGGCCGACAATGTGCTTGTCGAGTTCGTGAACGATTTCCTGCGGAGTCATTTGCGTCATGTTGAGCCTGCTGTATGCAACGGGAAAGTGGAAGAAAGAGGGGAATCTATCATGTTCTCAGGTGGCGCGCGATTATGGCAAACTTGGCGCAAGGAGGGGGAATCATGAAATCACGCATTATCTGTCTGGCTCCTGGTCGTGTTGCGCCTGGTATGGCTCTGGCGGCTGCGGCGATGGATCGGGAGGGACGTATATTACTGGCAACCGGCACCGTTCTCGATACCAGTATGCTGGATCGCCTGAACCGACGCGGTGTCGAAGCGATTTTTGTGCATTTGCTCGATACGCGCAACGCCGAAACCATTGCCCACGAATTGCAGCGTGCTGAAGCTCGGGTCGCGCACATCTTCCGAGGTGCCGATGGCCCGGCACGGCAAAGCCTGCAGAATGCCATTTTGGGCTATCGCCGGGAGACTACGCGATGATGCCGCCTAGCCTTGGTCAGTTAATGGCGCACGCAGATGCGCTGCCTTCACTGCCGGAAATCGTCCACCACCTGATGAGTACACTCAAGGACGAAGGCGCCGACGTCGATACCTTGGCACACCACATTAACGCCGATCCGGCTATCGTCGCTCGCCTGCTCGCTGCCGCTAATTCCAGCGCCTTCGGTGTCAACACGCGCATTGATTCGGCACGCCAGGCATTTTACTATCTCGGCGTTAATCGGGTGGTCAATATCATTATGGCGACCGCCCTGATTCAGCGTTTCGATACGCGGACCGCTGACTTCGATGCTCGTCTACTGTGGCGACACACGATGGGCGTTGCTACGTGCGCACGTGTGCTGGCCGAGGAAATCGACTACGACCCCGAGATTGCTTTTACGGCGGGATTACTGCATGACATCGGTCAAGTTCTGATGTTTACGGCAGCACCGAACGACTACGCTCATGTGCTCGAATTGCGCCAGAAGGACGATAGCTCGATTCTGTCGGCAGAAATCGAGGTCTTCGGCTACGACCACACCGCAGCAGGCAGTCTGCTGGCCAGGGAGTGGAAGTTACCTTGGGAAATTATCGAAGCCATCGCGGCGCATCACGATCCGGACAGTTACAACAATACCGGCAGCCAGCTTGGCGACTTGATTCATCTGGCGGAAGTGTTGAGTCACGCACTGGATATCGGCGAGCAGCCGAACAACCGGGTGCCGGACTTGTCAGAGCGTGCCTGCGCCAATCTCGGCGTGTCGTGGCCGACGTTCGCCGGAAGATTTGCCGAAATAGAGGCGCGCTATGACGGCATCCGTATTGCGCTGGGAATTTGACGCTTGCAGATCGGGCCTTCAGCCGCGAGCCAACGTGTAAGTCTACAATTCTACGATTCGACGACGCTTAGGTCAGTGTCTCGATAGTGAAATTCCGGTTGGTGTAGATGCACAGGTCGGCGGCAATCTCTAGCGATTTGCGAATAACTTCATCGGGATTCAGTTCGCTGTTTTCCAGCAAGGCACGAGCGGCCGCTTGAGCGTAAGCACCGCCCGATCCTATGGCGACGATGCCCAACTCCGGCTCCAGCACGTCGCCGTTGCCGGTAATAATCAGGGAATTTTCTCCATCCGCTACGGCCAACATGGCTTCAAGTCGGCGCAAGGCACGATCGCTGCGCCAATCCTTGGCCAGTTCGACAGCCGAGCGCAGCAGGTTACCCTGATGCTTGTCGAGCTTGGCCTCAAAGCGTTCGAACAGGGTGAAGGCGTCGGCCGTTCCACCGGCAAAACCGGCCAAGATCTTTCCTTGATGAATACGCCGCACCTTGCGCGCGCTGGCCTTAATGACAATGTTACCGAGCGTAACCTGCCCATCGCCACCCATGGCGACACGATTGCCGCGACGGACGGATAGAATTGTGGTGCCGTGATACTGCTCCATGCAGAAACTCCTAGATATTGGCCGGAACGATGTCGGCGATGGCAGTGAGGCCCACCACCTTAAACAGTTCGGCAACGAGATGGTTGGGGTGACGAAAGACAATGCGTTTGCCAGAGCGCTTGGCGGAACTTAGCACGTTCAGTAGAGCACCGGCACTGACGAAGTCAATGCGCGAGAGGCCGGAACAATCGATGAATACCGGATCGTGCACTTCGATAAAGGTTGCCAGATCGGCAAATCGGGAGGCTCTGATATCCCCTTGCGCCTGGTAGGCGTCAGGCGTCGAACGGTCTCCCGGAACAGGTGCGACCGCAAGTGCCGGCTCGGACTCGGGTTGGGTTGACGCTACGCGCCTTTCTTCCCAGGAAGGCGGCGATATTTCAAAGGTTACAGCGTAATCGATTGCCAGATCCTCGAAACGTTCCTGCACGCCCTGCGACTGATAGATCTCTAGCAGCAGCAGCCAGTAGTCCCCTCCTTCTGCGGTTCCTGGCTTAATGCAGGATTTGAGTCGTTCGCGGATTTTGTCGACACCTAATAGCTCAATTTGACGCCTGGCCTTACGGGCTTTATGCATCATGCCGAGCAAGCGTCCGCAGCCTGCCACATCGAAGTTTTCCACCGTTGAAAGGTCCAGGCGAAGTCCGGTGTTGGTTTCCATGGCTTTGCGCACCGCGTTAAAGGAGGACTCGTTGTCGCCGCTCAGATGGCCCTTAAACACTACACTTGCCACCGCTTTGGTAACACCCGCTTTCCGAGGGCTATCGCGCCAGGCAGGCGAGCACTGGCCGAAACATTGTGCATAATCGCTAGCCAGTGCCTCGAAGGCAGTTTTTTGACCGGTCAGCAAATAGAGGTCAAAAAGCATTAGCCACAAGCGCTCGCCAGGTCCGTAGCGGTGGACGCGGACAGCATCTTCAAGAATGGAGCGAGTCGCGTCGTCGTGAGAATCGGCATAGAGCATGACCGCCTGCTCAATGTCGGCGTCTATGGGGTCAAGCTCGTCCTCAATCTGCACATTGCGCAAGCTGTGCTCAAAATCGAAATCGGTAAAATCGAGTGACGGGTCGTCTACTGGCTCCTGGCTGCTGGCATCGGCAGCAAATTTATCATCGTGTTTCGGTGCAACCGTGCTTCCAGGCGCAGAAACGCCTCGTTCCTCGGGACGAAACACTGCGGCCGGTTTGGCGACCATCTTTTCCGGCGGTTTTTTGAAAAACGAAAAAACCATAGGCTACGGGATCGGGGGAGATTGGAAACGGTCGATTGTTTTAACACATAGGTCCAGCCACTGCAATTTCAGCCTGCCTTTTTCGGCAGCTCTGCTGCCTGATCGGCTAGGGGATTGTGATAAAGTTGGCCATCGACGAACCATCTGGAATCGGAAAGCTGCCATGACACTTGCTCAACACTTTGCCGCCTATAGTGACTGGCGTACTCACCTGGGTCAGAGTCTGGATAAATTTCACGCGTGGTTGACCGAAAATGAGCTAGGGGATGCGCAAACCGATGCTCGCTTGGCTCAGACCCTTGAAAAATTGCGCGAGGATAGGTTGAACGTCGCTTTCGTCGCCGAGTTCTCGCGTGGCAAATCCGAGTTGATCAACGCCATTTTTTTTGCGGATTACGGCAGTCGCATGCTGCCATCAGCGGCCGGTCGGACGACCATGTGCCCAACGGAGCTAATGTTCGATCCAGATCGTCCGCCCTCGATTGAGCTATTGCCGATCGAGACCCGTGAATCGAATACCAGTATTAGTGAATACAAACGTTTTATCGACGAGTGGGATGTTGTTCCACTGATCACTGAATCGGCCGAGGCGATGCAGGAAGCCTTGCATCATGTGAGTGAGGTTATCCGCGTAGATCGCGATACCGCCGAGCGACTCGGTTTTACTGCCGAAGCGGAGGGCGGAGCAGCGGTGCGGATCGCCGAAGACGGTCTGGTTGAAATCCCGCGTTGGCGCCACGCCATCATCAACTATCCGCATCCCTTATTGCAGCAGGGGTTGGTTATTCTTGATACTCCCGGTCTGAATGCCATCGGTGCCGAACCGGAATTGACGCTATCGCTGTTGCCCAATGCGCACGCGGTGTTTTTTGTTCTGGCGGCCGATACGGGCGTCACGCAGTCGGACATGGCCATCTGGCGCGAGCATATTGGCACCCCTGGTGGCCGCAAGAAGGGGCGCATTGTTGTGCTGAACAAGATCGATGGCCTCTGGGACGATCTGAAGACTCAGGAAGAAATTGACGCCGAGATTACCCGACAAACGAACTCCTGCGCCTGGACGCTGGATCTCCCGTCCAGTCAGATTTTTCCTGTTTCGGCACAAAAGGCGCTGGTGGCCAAAATCAACAACGATGCGCAGTTGCTGCGTCGCAGCCGCCTGCCCGAGCTTGAGTACGCGCTTTCAGAAGAACTGATTCCGGCCAAGCAGGAGATTGTCCGCGACAACACCGAGTCTGAATTTACCGATATTTATTCCCGCACCTTTGCTTTGCTCGAATCGCGCCGTGTCGCTCTGCGCGAACAGGTCGGCGAGTTGAACGATCTGCGGGGTAAAAACAAGGGCGTCGTCGAGTACATGATGGGCAAGGTACGCGTCGAAAAGGAGGAGTTTGAATCGGGCCTGCAACGCTACTACGCCGTACGCAGCATTTTCTCGCAACTGACCAACAAGCTATTCGGCCACCTCGGCCTTGATTCATTGCGTTCGCTGACCCATACAACGCGACAGACAATGATTGATGCCACTTTTTCGCGCTCACTATCGGAGGCGATGAAGCGTTTTTTTGCCGAAGCGCGTGGAAATATCGGCAAATCGAGCACCGAGATCAAGGAAATCATGAGCCTGATGGAGGCTATCTATAAGAAATTTGCCGTCGAACATGGCCTCCAGCTTGGCCGACCGACGGGGTTTTCATTGGCTCCTTACGAGAAAGAAATCAATCGTCTTGAGCAATGGTGCGATACCAATCTCAACTCAATGTTCCAGTTGCTCAGGCATAAGAAAAACAATGTGACACAGAAGTTTTTTGAAGAAGTAGCAGTCCAGGTGCGCGGCGCTTTCGAGCGCGCCAACAGGGATGCAGAATCCTGGCTAAAAGCCATCATGGCACCGCTGGAAACGCAGGTGCGCGAACACCAAGTGCAGCTTAAACGTCGGCTGGAAAGCATCAAACGCATTCACCAGGCAACCGATACCCTGGAAGATCGCATCGGCGACTTGGCGCATGTCGAGCAAAGCCTTGCCTTGCAAATAGCCTCACTTGAGGCCGTAGGCGAGGAAATGCGTAGCGTCTTGCACAGCGTTATCAGAACACTGGATGGCTTGGAATGTACTGAAGTCAGTACGGAGGTAGCACGCGAAACACATTCTGCAGCAAGCACTAAAATGCGCAGCGCCGCCTGACGGTAGCGCTGTTTGCTGCTTAAGCGCTAGGGAGGCGCTGATTAATGGTCTTTTCGAGTAAAGCGAGAAATCTAAGCTGTTGATTTTAAATATTTTTCGCTACGTTCGGAATGACAAAAGTGAATAGATCAGCGTTCCCCTAGTTGTGCTTGGCTCGACTCAGGCTGGGCGTTTGTTACCGGTCAGCTTTTCGTATTTGACCCATAGCTGATCGGCGCTTTCTTCGTGATTGGCGTCCTTCGGAATGCAATCTACCGGGCACACTTCAACGCACTGCGGCGTGTCGTAGTGGCCTACACATTCCGTGCATTTGTTCGGATCGATTTCGTAGATTTCTTCGCCCTGGAAAATTGCCTCGTTCGGGCACTCCGGCTCGCACACATCGCAATTGATACATTCGTCAGTAATTGTCAAAGCCATAGCTGCTCTTCCTTCAGATCATTGAAATTTTTCGGATACTCTCTTTGCCAGCCGCTCGCAGATTGCCGGCTGGATAAACTTGCTAACATCGCCGCCAAGAACTGCGATTTCACGAACCATTGTTGCCGAAATGAACATGTATTGCTCTCCCGGTGTCAAAAATACTGTTTCGACATCCGGGTAGAGATTTCGATTCATGCCGGCCATCTGAAATTCATACTCAAAATCTGACGCTGCGCGCAGGCCACGCAGAATTACCTTCGCTCCTCGGGTGTGCAGGAAATCCATCAGCAGCCCGTCGAAACCGCAAACCTCGACATTAGGATACGGAGCCATGACTTCCCTGGCGATCTCAACCCGCTCATTCAGCAGAAAAAATGGCCGTTTTGAATGGCTTTCGGCGATAGCCACAATCAAATGATCAAAGATGCCGGCCGCTCGACGCGCCAAGTCTTCGTGGCCCCGAGTCATCGGATCGAAAGTGCCGGGATAAATGGCTATCCGCTTGTTAAGCGTCAATTAAGTTACCTCGTGGCTCACGCCGTCGCATCAAATGATAATAAACCTGCCCCGCTTTGCCATACCGCTCAGTACTCCACTCGCCGCATCCTTCAAGCCGATGCTCCGCTTCAACGTAAATTATGGCTCCCTCGGTCAGAATTCTGGGCAGTAGAGGTGCCATGCGTTCAATCCAGCCTTGATGGTAGGGCGGATCAAGGAAGAGCAGGTCAAAGCGCAGGGGCGTTGCAGCCGCGAATTTTACCGCATCCGAGCGCACAATCTCCAGTTGCCCTCCGGCGTTTAGCAATTTCTGGTTGGCGGCCAACGCCGTCACAACCTTGGAATTCGTTTCGACCAAAACGACCTTGCTCGCGCCACGCGAGGCCGCCTCAAACCCTAGCGCACCGCTGCCGGCAAAAAGATCGAGGCAGTTAAGCCCATCCAGATCGTGGCCAAAGCAGTTGCCTAGCCAGTTGAACAGAGTTTCGCGTACGCGATCAGGCGTCGGGCGCAAGCCTGCCGACTCAGGGAAACGCAGCACCCGGCGACGCCATTGGCCGCCAATAAT
>CAXNNH010000072.1:0-7657 GCA_964203325.1 Burkholderiales bacterium
ATCAACTAATTAATCCACAAATAATCGGCTAATATTCTGGCGCAATCGACCACCCGCTCGAACGGTCGAGTTATAAAACACTTGAGGAGAAAATAATATGCCGACCATCATCGGTATCGCCCGGGAGCAACATCCTGGCGAGCACCGCGTCGCTCTGGTACCCGACGTAGCGAAAAAATTTCGCGCGCAGGGAGCCGATATTCTGATTGAAAAAGGCGCCGGCGAGCCGTCGGCCTACCCGGATAGCGCGTTCACCGACATCCGCTGGGCCGAGAACGCCACGGAGGTGTGGACGCAGTCCGATGCCGTCCTCTGCGTGCGTGCGCCGACGCTGGAACAAGTCGCGCAGATGAAAGAAGGCGCTGTTCTGATCGGCTTCTTGCAACCGTATCAGAGCATCGAATTGGTGCAGGCTTTGCTCGCACGTCGGATTACCAGCTTTGCTGTCGAGCTGGTGCCGCGTATTTCGCGCGCGCAAAGCATGGATGCCCTGTCGTCGCAAGCGGCGGTGGCCGGCTATTTGTGCGCAGTGATTGCCGCTAACCACTGCCCGAAATTTTTCCCGATGCTGACCTACGCGGCGGGTACTGTGCGCCCGGCGCGTGTCGTCGTCATTGGTGCCGGTGTCGCCGGTTTGCAAGCGATTGCTACCGCGCGTCGCCTGGGGGCGATGGTCGAAGCTTACGACGTGCGCCCGGAAACACGCGAGCAGATCGAATCGCTCGGTGCAAAATTCATTGACACCGGCGTAGCGGCCAGCGGCCAGGGCGGTTACGCACGCGAATTGTCCGATGACGAAAAGCGCCAGCAGGCCGAACGCCTCGGTAAAGCCGTGGCGCAGGCCGACGCGCTGATTACTACCGCCGCGATTCCCGGTCGCCGCGCCCCGCGCATCATCACCGGCGAAATGGTCGCGGCGATGAAATTCGGTGCGGTGATTGTGGACATGGCCGCCGAATCCGGGGGCAACGTTGAGGGCGCGGTGGCCGGCGAGATCGTCGAAGTCGGCCACGTCAAAATCATCGGCCACGTCAATCTGCCCAGCCGCATGCCTTACCACGCATCAGAAATGTATGCGAAAAATCTCTTGAATCTGCTCTCGCCGCAGTTCAAGGAAGGCCAACTCGTGTTCGACTGGGACGACGAAGTGATTGCCGGCACCGTGCTAACGCGCAATGGTGAAATTGTGCATGGCGGCGTTAAAGCGGCTCTCGCCGCCCTTGTTCCACAACCCGCACCTGTGCCTCAGTCAGACTCTCAGCCTGAATCTGAATCTAAATCTGACCCTGAGCCAGCTTCCCAACCCTCTACCGGAGACGCCTGACATGAGCGGACTCGAAATTTCCGGCTTAGCCGCACTTTATATCTTCCTGCTCGCCGCCTTTACCGGCTACGAGGTCATTTCTCGCGTTCCGGTGATTCTGCATACGCCGTTGATGTCAGGATCGAACTTCGTGCACGGCGTCGTTCTGGTCGGCGCGATGATCGCCCTCGGTCACGCCGAAACGCCGCTCGAACAAGCGCTTGGCTTTATCGCCGTGATGCTCGGCTCGGCTAACGCGGCCGGCGGCTACGTGGTCACCGAACGCATGCTGGCCATGTTTACCAGCAACAAGAAGGGAGGCAAACAATGAGCAGCTTTTTCAACAACCTGACGCTCGTGCAGGCCAGCTACTTCATTGCGGCGGGGCTGTTCATTCTCGGCCTGAAGGCGATGAGTTCGCCGGTCACCGCGCGCGGCGGGATTGTCTGGGCCGGCTACGGCATGCTGCTGGCCACCGCCGTGACCTTCATGACCCCCGGCCTGCACAACATCGGCTTGATTCTGCTAGCGCTGACCATCGGCGCGGCGATTGCTTGGTGGAGCGGTAAAACGGTGCAGATGACCGACATGCCGCAGATGATCGCCATCTATAACGGCATGGGCGGCGGTGCCGCCGCCGCGATTGCCGTGGTCGAATTCATGCGCTCCGCGCACGGGCATACACAGTCACCGCTGGTGGCCAGCCTGGCCGCGCTTGGCGCGCTGATCGGCGCGGTTTCCTTCTCCGGCTCCTGTGTCGCCTTCGCCAAGCTGCAAGGCTTGATGAACAAAACCTTCCGGCTACCCGGACAAAACAGCGTCAACCTCGCATTGTCGCTGGCCACGCTGGTCATCGGCGTTGCGGTAGTCACCGGTCATCCAACCAGCCTGACCCTGGTGCTGGCTTTCACCGTGCTCGCGCTACTGCTCGGCATCATCATTACGCTGCCGATTGGCGGCGCTGACATGCCGGTGGTTATCTCGCTGTTCAATGCCTTTACCGGTCTGGCGGTCGGTCTGGAAGGCTTTGTCCTGGGCAACCCGGCGCTGATGATCGCCGGTATCGTCGTCGGTGCGGCGGGTACGCTGCTCACTCAGTTGATGGCCAAGGCCATGAACCGACCGATCAGCAACATCATGTTCGTACCGATGAGCACCGGCGACGAAGGCGAAGGCCAAGCAGTCACCGGTTCGATGCGTCCGCTCTCCGCTCTCGATGCCGCGTCCCTGATGCGTTACGCGCAAAAGGTCATCATTATTCCCGGCTACGGCATGGCAGTGGCGCATGCGCAGCATAAAGTCTGGGAAATGGCCGCGCTGCTGGAGGAAGCTGGCGTCGAGGTGAAGTTTGCCATTCACCCAGTGGCCGGACGCATGCCAGGACACATGAACGTGCTGCTCGCCGAAGCCGGCGTGCCTTACGAAAAAATCTTCGACCTGGAAGAAATCAACGCCGAATTCGGCACCGCCGACGTGGCCTTGGTCATTGGCGCCAACGATGTGGTCAATCCGGCGGCGCGCACCAACAAGTCGAGTCCGATTTACGGCATGCCCATTCTCAACGCCGACCACGCCCATAACGTGATCGTCGTTAAACGCGGTCAGGGCGCCGGCTACTCGGGGATCGAAAATGCGCTGTTCTATGGCGAAAATACGCGCATGCTTTATGGCAATGCCCAGCCGGTGATCGGCGAGGTCGTGCAGCACATCAAGGAAATGAACTGAGGCGTGAAAAAGTTGTTGCCGGGGAACTGTTACAGAGTTGTTGTAACGGTTGGCAACAGGAGCGACACCCACCATGGGAGTCGCTCCTGTTTTTTTGTAGGCTAAATCCCGCTCTTTTCTCCATAGATACCCTTTAACGGGTATTCTTCTGACCTACCCGAAACGGGGATACTTTAGCCCGGCATTGCTGGCTTTTATCGTGCACGACGTGCTATTAGACAGGATTCATCAAGAACTTGAAGCGAACCTTAGGGAGTAGTGCTAATTTTTGCGCAGAAACCCAAGGCAACCGTTCGGAAAATTCGTTGTTTCGATTATTTACTGACCAAGGGGAGCGATTTATATGAGTGAGATTTGGAAACTGAAGGAAGGCGTAGTCATGAGCCAGGAAGCCACCGAAGAAGTTGTGAAGATGGCGTGTGCCCTGAAGTCGCTTTCTGCCTATACCGCGATGGCTTGCGAAGACGAGGATGCACCGTCGGATCTACAGAGCATCGTCGACGACGGTCTGGCGTCCATGCAAAAAATATTCGAATGGTAATAATAGTTGGCTCGTAATTCTGCTTAACTTTCTTTAATTCTGGGAGAAGCTACAAGATGGCACATATCGTCGTACTGGGAGCGGGCCTTGGCGGAATGCCGATGGCTTATGAAATCAAGGAGCAACTGCGTCCTGAAGATACCGTTACCGTCATCAACGACAGCGACAGCTTTCAATTCACGCCGTCCAATCCATGGGTCGCCGTCGGCTGGCGCACGCGTGACGACATCACCTTTCCGGTGAAATCCTACCTGGAACGCAAGGGCATCAAATTTATTCCGGTGGCCGCCAAACGCCTGCACGCCGAGAAGAATCAGCTTGAACTCGTCGACGGACAAAGTATCGATTATGATTTTCTGATTATCGCCACCGGCCCGAAACTGGCGTTCGACGAAGTCGAAGGTCTTGGGCCGCACGGTGGTCATACACAGTCGATCTGCCACGTCGACCACGCCGTCAAGGCCAGCAAGGTATGGGAAGATTTCGTCAAGGATCCAGGGCATATCGTCGTCGGGGCGGTACAAGGTGCCTCGTGCTACGGGCCGGCTTACGAGTTCGCAATGATCATGGATACCGATCTGCGCAAGCGCAAAGTGCGCGACCGTGTGCCGATGACTTTTGTCACGGCCGAACCGTACATCGGCCATCTCGGCCTCGGTGGCGTCGGCGATTCAAAAGGCATGATGGAATCGACCATGCGCAATCGTCACATCAAGTGGATCTGCAATGCCAAGGTAACCAAGGTCGAAGCCGGCAAGATGTTCGTCACCGAGCTTGACGATCAGGGCGCGGTTAAAAAAGAGCACGAACTAGCCTTTAAATACAGCATGATGCTGCCCGCCTTCAAGGGTATCGACGCTGTTTTCGGCATCGAGGGTCTCACCAATCCGCGTGGCTTCATCGTCGTCGATCCGTTCCAACGCAATCCGAAATTCAACAACATCTACTCGGTCGGCGTCTGCGTGGCCATTCCGCCGGTAGAAGTGACCACGGTGCCCACCGGAACGCCGAAGACCGGCTACATGATTGAATCGATGGTTACGGCGACAGCGCACAACATCCGCGCCGTGCTCGACGGCAAGGAACCCTACGAAAAAGCCACTTGGAACGCCATCTGTCTGGCCGACTTTGGCGATTCCGGCGCCGCCTTTGCCGCCTTGCCACAGATTCCGCCGCGCAATGTGAACTGGTTCAAAGAAGGCAAATGGGTACACCTGGCCAAAATTGCCTTTGAAAAATACTTCATTCGTAAAATGAAGAAAGGCACCAGCGAACCGATTTACGAAAAATATGTGCTCAATACGCTAGGCATCAAGAAGCTTAAAGATAAGCCATAACATGGCTTTAACTTCTCCCGGCACGCCGGGAGAAGTGTTCAACGTTCAGTACCTTCGGAAACGCTGATTTATTCACCTTTGTCATTCCGAACGAAGTGAGGAATCTTTAAAATCAACAATTTAGATTTCTCGTTTCACTCGAAATGACCATTAATCAGCGCCTCCCTTCGTCTTCACGGGTGAGTAAAATCACCGCCGACCCTTTTCGTCGTTTCTCATGCAGACGCCGTCCTGAAAAAAATGCGCCTAATCGCCGACACGATCCCGAACGGGGATGACGTTACCGAAAACGAAGTCGATCTCGAAAAAACCCGGCTTCTATTCAAGAATTCCGGCGTAGGCCAGACCGCCACAGTCATTATCAGTGCAGTTCTGGTGTTCGTTTTCGGCGAATTTCCTCCCCCGTCCTGGGCCGTCGCCTGGTGGCTGTTGGCCGTGCTGGTCGCGGCCTTTCGGCACCATATGGCCCATCAGTTCGTCACCTCCAACCCCGGTATCGCAGACGTGGCTCGCTGGCGACAGCGCGCGCTGTTCGGCGCACTGCTGGGCGGCTTTGTTCTGGCGTGTGGCACGGTCGCTTTCATGGTGCAAGGATCGGAAACATCGCGGCTGTTCACGGCACTCGTGGTCTCCGCCATGATTGCCGGAGCCGTGCCGATTCTGTCGTCGGTTCCTGCCGCGTATCGTATCTATTCTTTACTGGTAATTTTGGCGGTGATTGGCACCGCCCTGCTGGATCGCCGTTCTTCGGATGACTGGACACTGGCCTTCGTTGCGGCACTTTTCTTTTTTGCCCTGCTGCGTAGCGCCCGTTATTTTCACGACAGCCTCGATAGCTCGATTCGTCTCGGGCTGCACATGCGCGTCATGGCCGAGCGACTGGATCAGGCGCGTTTGGAGGCGGAAGCGGCTTCGGTGGCCAAAAGCCAATTTCTGGCCAACGTCAGCCACGAGATCCGAACCCCGATGAATGGCGTCATCGGCATGACGCACTTGTTGCTCGGCACCGAGCTAAATGACGAACAACGCGATTTTGCCAAAGTGATCGAGGATAGTGCTCAGTCCTTGCTGACCCTGATTAACGATGTTCTCGACTTCTCAAAAGTTGAAAGCGGTCGCCTGAAAATCGAAGTCATCGAATTCGATTTGGCGACCCTGCTCCAACAAACGCTTGAGCTATTCGCTCCGCGTGCGCAGGAAAAGAGCTTGCGCCTGGAGAGCCACCTCGATCCAGGTTTGCCGCGCAGACTCTACGGAGACCCGGAGCGTTTACGCCAGATACTGAGCAATCTGCTCGACAACGCCTTCAAATTTACGGCGCAAGGCGAAATAAGCATCCGCGTCCAACAAACGGAATACCGCTTGCCAGCGACCGATGGTGGTGTTGCCGTGCGCTTCGAAATTCGCGACACGGGTATCGGTATTCCAGCCGACAAGCTAAACAGCTTATTCACCGCTTTTACCCAGGCCGATGCCTCGACCACCCGGCGCTACGGGGGGACGGGTCTGGGCTTGTCGATTGCCAAAGGTCTGATTGAGTTGATGGGGGGTGAAATTGGCGTGGACAGCCGCCCAGGCGAAGGCGCGACGTTTTGGCTGACGGCTCCCTTCAACTATCCGTCGGACGAAGGACAGAAAAGCGCACCCGCGCAAAGTCATCTCCAACTGGCCAGCGCATCCAATATATCCAGCCCACCCAACGCTACGCCCATCCACGCGGACAGCAAGACGTTCGACGCCAAGGAGATGCTGCGCAATCTTGCCAACGACGAAAGCATCGCCGCCATGCTGCTCGCCGGCTTAAGTACCGATCTTCCCACTGATCTGGCTACGCTGGAGCTGGCCATCGAGCAGGGCGATGTGGCTTTGGCCCGCCGTACAGCACATACCATCAAGGGGCTGGCCGCCAGTGGTGGCGCGCAGCAGCTTGCGGCCAGCGCCCGTGAACTGGAAAAGCTTTGCCGCGAAGGAATGTTGCAAGAGGCGGTTCAACGTTTGCCTGGCCTCAAACGACACGGCGAATTGGCCTTGGTCGAATGGCAAAATTTCCTCGTTAACCACCCCAGTGCTGGCTGAACATTTTTAGAGACTTACCCGATGAAACTACGACTTGTTACCCTCGTATTACTGTTTGGCGCAACGACCGCTGTGCTGGCCGAAACCCTCTCCTGTCCCACGTTGGCGACAGCCGTCCAAATCGGCACTTGCCCAACGGAAGATGAACTGAAATACACCTTTAACGGCTATTGCAGTGACAACGCCCGCATGTACGGCAAGGACACCGACGCCTGTACGGACTATCAGCACTATCGGCGAATGAAAAACACAGCCGCCTGGGAGGTGGCGAACGGCGCTTTTCAAGCCTATGTTTCGTGCGACTTACCGGCAGCCTCGGTCAAAGCGGCCGAACCCTCCCGAATCGCCCTCGTCAAGCAGGGCAAAATAACGCAGTTAGTGTGTACTTATCGCGACGGAATTGTTTTTAGCCATCGGACACGAGCGGAATGCAAAATCGACGGAGAAGGTATTTGCAGCACGGGGACTTCTGCCTGCCAGGCAAGCTGTGACTGAGAATTTCCACAGCATTGCCCTGAGCGCCGCGCCCCTATTGGCTCTCAGGGCATGCTGCCTGTAGAACCAGCACTGGCGCGGCTTCCAGACGTGTGTCGGTAGTTACCAGTTCGGTTCGCGTTCCGGCGTGGCGGTGATTTTGTGGATCGATAGATCGGCGCCGTCGTATTCTTCTTCTTG
>CAXNNH010000073.1:0-7655 GCA_964203325.1 Burkholderiales bacterium
CCCTCCAGCCCGGCCACCCGGTCGGGTTCTTCGCCGCGCGCCGTGACCATGATCACCGGCAGGCTACGCGTGCGAACATCCGCCCGCAGTTTGCGGGTGAGCGTCAAACCCGAGATGCCCGGTAGCATCCAGTCGATAATCATCACGTCTGGCAAGCTCTTGCGCAGCAGCGCTTCCGCCTGTTCGGCACTATCGGCGCAGAAGGTTTGGTAGCCGCAGCGCTCCAGCGTGAAACGCAACAACTCCTGAATTCCGTGGTCATCCTCGACGACCACGACCGTCAGTTGATTAGTGCGCGGCGGATTAGATTCGGAGTGTGCGGAAGGTACGGGATTTGTCATGCGATATCCGACTTCGCTCCACCTTGCTCGGTGTGGCGAATATCGACACCGCTGATGATATAAACGACGCTTTCGGCGATATTTGAGGCGTGGTCGCCGACCCGTTCGATCGCCTTGGCGATCCAGATAATATCCAGCGCCTCGCTAATCGTCCGCGGGTCTTCCATCATGTAAGTCACCAGTTGCCGCACGACGCCGTTGAAACCGGCATCAATCGCCGCATCCTCACGAATAGCCTGGCGAGCCGTCTCGATATCCATGCGCGCCAGCGAGTCGAGCGAGTTTTGCAACATCTTGAGGGCCAGTTGCCCACAGTGCCGAATATCGGAAAGCGGCGGAAAGTGATGGCGTTCGGTTTCGTAGAGCTTTTGCGACATGCGCGCAATCTTGGCCGCCTTGTCGCCGACTCGTTCCAGGTCGGTGACGATACGTGCAACGGCCATCACCAAGCGCAGATCGCGGGCAGTAGGCTGACGGCGAGCGATGAGCAGCGTGCAATTTTCGTCGATGGTCACTTCCATGGCATCGACTTCCCGGTCGGTCTCGATGACTTGCTGCATGGCGCCCAGATTGCCGGTAGCAAAGGCATCGACGGCTGCGCTGACCTGCTGCTCGACCAAGCCTCCCATTTGCAGGATGCTCGTGCGAATGTTTTCTAGCTCAAGATCAAACTGCTTGCTTAAATGATCGTTCATGGGCCTTGGCTTTCGTTAGGAAAAATAATCGGTTGAAGAGTAAGGCGCTAATGTTACGGCAAGATGACGAACTGAAGAACCTGGGCAGCGCAGGCGAGGTAGTTTCCCGTCGACCTTGCGTCCTGATTTGTCGCTGCAGGGTGCCACACTGCACGACGGAACGGGTATCTGGACGTTTCGAGGAGGCCGCGTAATATCATCTGGATAAATTCAAACCCAAGGAAAAATCATGCCCATCCAGCAAACTCTGAACGAACAGCGCGTGCCCGTCCAAATCTGGACCAACGACATCGATCAGCGCTCGAAAGAACAGCTCTTGAATATCGCCGCGCTGCCCTTTGTTCATCATCATGTGGCGGCCATGCCCGACGTGCATCTGGGCAAAGGCGCGACCATCGGCTCGGTGATTGCCACGCACCAGGCCATTGTGCCGGCGGCCGTCGGTGTCGATATTGGCTGCGGCATGCTGGCCTGCCAACTCTCATTGAACGCCAATGACCTCGATGAACAATCGCTGAAGAAAGTATTTGACCAGATCAGCCGCGACATACCGGCCGGGCGCAATTATCACAACGATGAGCGCGCGCTGGTTGATGCCGCCCAGCCCTTTGCCGCGCGGCTGACGGCCATGACGCAGAAGCACCCCGGCCTGCTGAAATCTTTCGGAAAATTCAGCAAATGGATCAACCAGATGGGGACCTTGGGCGGCGGCAATCATTTCATTGAAATCTGCCTCGATGAAAAGAATCGCGTCTGGGCGATGCTGCACTCGGGCAGTCGCGGCATTGGCAACGGCCTGGCCGATTACTTCATTGAGTTAGCCCGTCAGGACATGGAACGCCTGATGATTCACCTGCCGGATCACGATCTGGCGTACTTCACCGAGGGCACTGAATATTTTGACGATTACTTCGAGGCGGTACATTGGGCGCAGGAATATGCCTATCAGAATCGCCAATCGATGCTCGATCTGATGCTGGCGGCGATGCGCCGGCACCTGCCTGAATTTAGCGTGCTGAACGAGGTGGTCAATTGCCACCACAACTATGTCGCCGTCGAGTATCACTACGGCGAAAACGTGTACGTCACGCGCAAGGGGGCGATACGGGCACGCGCAGGCGACCTCGGCATCATCCCCGGCAGCATGGGTGCGCGCAGCTATATCGTGCGCGGCAAGGGCAATGCCGAAAGTTTCACTTCCTGCGCCCACGGTGCGGGTCGGCGCATGAGCCGCACGATGGCGGAAAAACAATTTACCCAGGACGACCTGAAAAAACAAACCGAGGGCGTCATTTGCCGCAAGGATAAAGGCGTGATCGACGAGATACCCGGCGCCTACAAGGATATTGACAGCGTAATGGCCAATCAAGCCGATCTAGTCGAAGTGCTCCACACGCTGAAACAAGTGGTCTGCATCAAGGGCTAAGGGTAAGAGATGAATCGGCCTGAAGGCGACAAGTCGCTGACGGCCAATTTAGCGTGCGCTCTCTATGGATGCCATCCGGGGGGCGAGTCAGTCCGCCGGGTCACGTTAGGCGCGGGGTCGAGCCGCCAAAAACTATCACGACCTCTACCTGCCACCTTCCCCCTCAAGTCTCTTTCATCTTCAGGGGGGGCCAGCCACCATGATCGTTAGGCGGGCTTGTGATAGAGTGGCCCGCTAAATAATCGGGTCGGTTAGAGCGGAAAATCGAATGAAGTTTATGGCGGGAGTGCAACGTAGTTCATTGCGAAGGGGGCTGGCAACGCTAGGTCTTGTTTTGGTTGTGGCCGTCTCGGCACATGGAGCCACGTTTTCCGGGACAGAAACCCCTTCTCTGGCGGCCCGTGCCGAACCCGAGACGATGGACAGCTTTAGTAGAGCGCTGACGGCTGCGCCTACCCACTTGCTTCGTCCGCGTCGTGAGCCGAGACCGCAACCTGCTGTGGTGGCGCTTGATCGTTTACCGGCAGAAAATCTGGCCAGAGTTCTCTCTGTCAGATTACCCGGCCCGCTGCAAATTGGCCTGGGACGATCCATAGCGGCGTTACAGAGCTTTTCCGAAACAGCCGGCATGCTGGTGTGGCAGAGTACGCCGCAAGGGGGAAAAATCGCGGCAATCGGTGTTGTTTCTCCCGACGCGCTGGGCTTGCGCTTCGGTATTCTGGTCGGGAAATTGCCTGCGGCGGCGGTTTTGCGCTTTTATGCGGCGGGGAGCGATACGGCAGTCGAGGTTTCCGCTCAGACGGTACTCGATATGGTAGCGAGCAATCGTGAGGCGGGAGATGATAGCGATGCAGGACGAACTTATTGGTCGCCAGTTGTTGAGGGCGCTACGACGGTGATTGAAATCGAACTTCCGGCGGGGATCGAAGTACGCGACGTCAACATCGCCTTGCCGCAGGTGTCGCACCTGTTTGCGCCGTTGCACAGCAAGCGGGTCAGTGAGCGCGCGTCCAGCACCTGTAATCTGGATGTTACCTGCCAGGCGGCATGGAGCAACGAGTCGAAGGCGGTAGCACGGATGATCTTTAGCAGTGCCGGGGGCAGTTATCTGTGCTCAGGCACTCTGTTGAGCGACAAGGATTTATCGAGTTCGATTCCGTATTTTCTGACTGCCAACCACTGTATTTCGACCCAGACCGAAGCTTCGTCGCTAGAAACGTACTGGTTTTATCATGCGTCGGCTTGTAATAGCAGCACTCCCTATTCGGCTGCGCGGGAGTTGGCGGGAGGGGCAACGCTACTTTATGCCAACGCCGATACTGATACCAGTTTTATGCGCCTGAATAGCAGCCCGCCGGTGGGCGTGGTTTTTGCGGGATGGGATACCAATCTGCCGGCGATAGGCTCGGCAGTGACCAGCATCCACCACCCCAGCGGCGATCTGCAGAAAATCAGTTTCGGTACGCTTGATGCGTATCAAGATTGTCTGGCAGGGAGCGATGGCTACTATTCCTGCGAGAGCACTGTATCGCCCAGCGTGGCGAATCACTACCAGATCGCCTGGAGTAGCGGCATAACCGAAGGTGGTAGCAGCGGATCGGCGCTGTTTCTCAACACGCATTACCTGATCGGCACGTTGCACGGCGGTCAGTCGTATTGCTCGACGCCGCACGACCCCGATGATTACGGGCGCTTTGATCGCGCCTTTAGCGCCGCGCTCTATCAGTGGCTGAACAAGACCGACCTTCTGCTGACGCGTTCGGGAAGCGGGGAGGGCAGCGTGAGTAGTACAACGGCCGGGATCGATTGTGGGACGGATTGCCATGAGAGTTACTACCACAGCGAGAGTGTGACGCTCATCGCCACCCCCGCCAGAGGCAGCTCTTTTGCCGGATGGAGCGGCGCGTGTAAGGGAACATCGAGCAGTTGTGTATTGAGCATGAATACGGCCCAGTCGGTCACGGCCTCGTTTAACCTTTCCAGCGTGCCCCGTATCCCCACTTCGCCGACGATTACAGCGATCAGCCGTGGCCAGACGAGTGCGACGATTCGCTTTTCTCCTGGCAGCGATGGGGGCGCGCCCATCCTGCGTTTCCTGGCCACCTGCTCGGCGCCAGGTCAAAGTCCAGCGACGGCTAGCGGTACAGCCTCACCCCTTACGGTTAGTGGGCTAACGCGCAACGTTGCATATTTATGCACGCTGATTGCGCAGAATGCGGCAGGCAGCAGCGTAGCCTCGGCGGCGTTCGCAGTAGCGGCAGAACCGGTCAAGGTGAACGTGCTTCCGGCCTGGTTAATATTGCTGGATTGAACAGAAGGCTACCACCCATTACTTACACTTCTTGCGAGAACGTTCACATGAGCTTACTGACTACCCTTTCCCGCTGTTTCACGGTGCAGGTTGGCGCGGGATTTGTGCAGAACGAAGTGCGCTGTGTTTCTGCAGCGGGTCTACATCGTATGGCCTACACCGAATGGGGCGAGCGGGATAACCCGAATGTGCTGGTCTGCGTGCATGGTTTGACGCGCAACGGCCGGGATTTTGACGATCTGGCGCGGGCAATGGCGAGCGAGTATCGCGTGATTTGTCCCGATATCGTCGGGCGCGGGCGCAGCGATTGGCTGCGCGACCCGGCCGGCTATGCTTTTCCGCAGTACGTGGCCGACATGGTCGTATTGCTGGCGCGGCTCGATGTCGATGCCGTGCATTGGCTCGGCACCTCAATGGGCGGTCTGATCGGCATGTTCATGGCCAGTCTGGACGATTCGCCGATTACCCGACTGTTGCTGAATGATGTCGGTCCAACGATTAGCGCCGAGTCGCTCAAACGTATTGGCGAATATGTCGGTCGGGCGCCGAAATTCGAGACCTACGACGACGCCGAGAACTACATTCGCCTGGTTAGCGCTCCGTTTGGCGACTTGAGCGACACCCAGTGGCGGCACCTTACCGAGTCCAGCTTGCGCCATGCCGCCGATGGGCAACTTGAAATGCGCTACGACCCCGGCATTGGTGCCACGTTCCGTCAGGGGTTGCTGGCTCAAGATGTCGATCTGTGGCCGATCTACGACCGCATTCGCTGTCCAACGCTGGTTGTGCGCGGAGCCGATTCCGATTTGCTAACCTCGGAGACTTTGCGGGCGATGGCCGTACGCGGGCCACGACCACGCACCGTAGAGATCCCCTCCGTCGGTCACGCGCCCACCTTTCTTGACGCCGAGCAAATCACCATCGCGCGCGAATTCCTGCTCGATGCCTGAGCATCGCTGCCCTGGAAGCCGCATGGGTAGGCGTTCTACAAGGGGGGTGCCTGAAGACCCGCATGGCTATTGGCTCTCCGGGCATCACCTCTGTAGATGACCGTTTGGCGCGGCTTGGCGGGCCGGGGGATGAACCGGGGTGCCGAGCGTGTCATATCCCGATATTTTTCAAAATCGTTTTACGGGAGCGCCTGTTGGCGCAGGGCTGGGTCTTGTCGGTAGAACGCGGCGAGTTGCGCGTAAAGCGCCGGGTATTCTTCCTTGAGGAGGTGTGGCGTCTCAAAGAAGGTTTCGCTCATCACGGCAAAAAACTCGCCGGGGTTCTCGGCGGCGTAGGGATCGAGCCGCGTTTCCTGTTCCAGCGCTTCCGCTGCATCGACTTGCGCGCAGAAGTCGTCGTAGGCGGCGAGCAACGTTGTTTCCCAGAGTGTGCGCGTAATGCCGGCCGGTAAGGGCGGAATACCGTCAGCGGAGCCGTTCAGCATATCAAGTTGGTGGGCGAATTCGTGGATTACCACGTTATAGCCGGTACCGGCCATCTGTACGTCGTGCCAGGAAATGAGCAAGGGGCCACCTTCCCAAGCCTCGCCGGAGGCCACGTCGTCGTATTCATGGACGACACCGAATTCGTCCTCAACGATGCGCGGGATGACGAACTCGTCGGGGTAAACGACGATGCCAACCCAGCCGCGATAGGCTTCCAGTCCGAGATTGAGAATCGGCAGGCAGCCTTGGGCGGCAATCGATACGCACATGCGGTCGGTCAATTCCAGCCCACCGGCCGTCGAAAACTCCTTCTCGGCCAAAAGAGCCTGCGTCAGAAGGCGTAAACGGCCTAGTTCTTCCTCATTCAGGCCGGCGAGAAAAGGGTATCCAGCCACCGTTTCTTGCCACAGCGCCTCGGCGATGGGCACGACTTCGGCACGGCCGCGCAACCAGTCGATCAGTCGGGCAATCACTTCTTTTTCAAACTCGGCAATGCCGCCGTCGTCAGGTAGATGCCAGAGAAAATCAGGGCGATGCCGACATAATGGTAAACGTGTGGAATTTCGTCGAGCAGGATCGCCGAGAGCAGGGTGCCAAACACCGGCATCAGGTGGATAAACAGGCTCGCCTTGCTAGCACCGACTTCGGCCACGGCGCGGTTGTAGAAAATATAGCCCAGGAAACCAGGCAAGAGTCCAGCATAAGCGATGCCGGCTAGCGATCCAGCGGACAGCGTAATTAACCGCCCCTGAGCAATTTCCCAAGCGTAGGCCGGAGCCAGCGCCAGCAGGCCGACTACCGTGAAAGCGGCGAGCATCAGCATGGGATGAACGCCGCTCGGTCGCCACTGCAAACCGATGGTATAGAGCGCCCAGGTGAACACGGCGACCAGCATCCACAGATCGCCAACGTTCGGACTTAGCCCGGCCAAAACAGCCAAGTCGCCACGAGAGACGATGGCGACGACGCCGCTAAGCGATAGTAGAACGCCTATCCACTCGATCCCGTGCAGATGCTTCTTGAGAAAAGCCCAGGACAGGGCAATGGTAGCAACCGGGATAAAGGAATTGAGCAGGGCGGCATTGGTTGCCGTTGTGTATTGCAGGGCGATGTAAGCCAAGGTGTTGTAGCCGCCAACGCCGAGCAGGCCAAGCACCACGATGGCTTTCCATCCTTGCTTGAGCAGCGGCCACTGGGTGCGCAGGTGCGGCAAGGCCAGCGGTAGCGTCAGTGCCAGCGCGATGCTCCAGCGCCAGAAAGCGAGCGAGAGTGGTGGAACATCATCGCGAATGGCACGACCCAGGACCATATTGCCCGACCAGAACAGCGTGGTCAGCGTCAGGAGCAGATAAGGATGGTAAAGATGCTGGCGGAGGCGGGAGGGCATGCGAGGGAGGCCAGGAAAAAGTAATGGGGGGCATTATGCCGGATTCCAGAATCCGGATT
>CAXNNH010000074.1:0-7621 GCA_964203325.1 Burkholderiales bacterium
GCGGATCGGATTGCCAGCCATTTCATTCTGGCGCTGCTGCTCATCGCGGTAGCGGTGGCTTTGGCCTGGTGGTTTATCGATCCGTCCAAGGCTTTGTGGATTACTGTTTCTGTATTGGTGGTGACTTGCCCCTGCGCCTTATCGTTAGCCACCCCCGTGGCGTTGACCGTGGCGAGCGGTGCGATGGCGCGGGCGGGCTTGCTGGTGACGCGCAGTCATGCGATTGAAACTCTGGCCCGCGCCACCCATTTCGTCTTTGATAAAACCGGAACGCTGACTTCCGGTCGGATGAAACTGCTGGATATGATGTTGCTCGGCACGTTGGATAGGGAGCAGTGTCTGTCATTGGCTGCCGCTTTGGAGCAGGCTTCCGAGCACCCGATTGGTGCGGCCTTACGCGATGCAGCCCGCAAGGAGATTTTTCCATTACATGAGTTGGCGAGCGAACCCGGTAGCGGCGTGAGCGCCCTTTACTCCGGGAGGCGTGTGCGCGTCGGGCGCCCTCAATACGTAGCGTCTCTGCACGATCAAGTCTTGCCTGAGTCCACCCGATCATTTTTTGAGAGTGGGGATACCGTGATTGCGCTGGGCGACGATTCCGGTTGGTTGGCCTTATTTATCATCGGCGATGAAATTCGTCCAGATGCGGCTGCAATGGTGGCTAGTCTGCGAGCCGATGGACGACAGGTTGCGCTGCTGACAGGCGATTCTGCCCAAGTAGCCCATAAGGTAGCGTTGGCGCTGGGGATCAACGAAGTGTGCGCAGAAGCGTCGCCACAGGGTAAGCACGATTACGTCAGCGCGTTGCAGGCGCGGGGTGCAGTGGTTGCGATGGTCGGTGATGGTGTTAATGATGCGCCAGTTTTGGCGCAGGCACAGGTTTCCGTGGCGATGGGCGGTGGCTCACAACTGGCGCGTACGCAAGCCGATCTGGTGCTATTGTCCGAAAACCTTCAGCATCTGCAACGAGGTATTACGGTGGCGCGCCGATCGCTCAGGGTGATTCGGCAAAACCTGCTGTGGTCTTTTCTCTACAATTTTGTCGCACTGCCTTTAGCCATGTTTGGTTTTATTACCCCTTGGATGGCCGGCATAGGAATGTCCGGTAGTTCATTGTTAGTGGTGGCTAATTCGCTGCGTTTACAGGCAAACAAGCTGCAAAGCAAGGAAGGTTGATTCAAGATGGAAATTCTTTATCTGCTGATACCGGTTTCTGTCGTGCTGGTTTTCATCATTGGTGTCGTCTTCTGGTGGTCTGTTCGCAGTGGCCAGTTCGACGACATGGAAGGGCCGGGCTATCGTGTCCTGATGGACGACGATAAAACGAAAGCCGATTGAACTCCTTTGTCTGAAATTTGCCTGTGTTTTGACGTGAATCAATAGTAATTCCAGCCTGTCTGGGATAATTCTTCCGCTTTGACGGTACGCACTCACTTAGTTACTGTGACGTTGCCATCTTTAGGGAGCCGTCGGTCTAAGTAGTTTTCTCTGTTGGGGTTCGGGTGCGTTTTGGCGCACCCTTTTTTTTGCTGCATCAGCGTTTTTTGATTTTGTTCTACCGCTTATTGATCTATATCAAACTGCGCAGCGATTCCCTAAAATATTATCCGTCCGTTGCTGTCTACGAGGGGGGTGGTTTGGTAGACGGTGTAACCGCTTTTTTTCTAAAACGAGGTGGGTCCATGTCGGAAACTCAGTCTACATATAACTACAAGGTGGTGCGGCAGTTTGCCGTGATGACCGTCATCTGGGGCATTGTCGGTATGCTGGTCGGCGTTATCATTGCCGCCCAGTTGGTCTGGCCCGAGTTGAATTTAGGCTTTTTGCATTTTGGTCGTTTGCGGCCGTTGCATACTAATGCAGTTATTTTTGCTTTTGGTGGTAGTGCGCTGTTCGCTACTTCCTACTACGTTGTTCAACGCACTTGCCACACCCGGATTTTTTCGGATGGCTTGGCTGCTTTCACTTTCTGGGGCTGGCAACTGGTCATCGTGCTCGCTGCCATTACGTTACCGCTGGGTTTGACGCAGGGTAAAGAGTACGCAGAGTTGGAGTGGCCGATTGACTTGCTGATCGCAGTGGTTTGGGTTTCCTACGCCATTGTTTTCTTCGGCACCATCGCCAAGCGTAAAGTTAGCCACATTTACGTGGCGAACTGGTTCTACGGCTCTTTCATTATTGCCGTTGCTCTGTTGCATATTGTTAACAGCGCCGCGATTCCAGTTCTTGGTACTGGCAGCCTCGTGAAGTCCTACTCAGCCTATGCTGGCGTGCAGGATGCGATGGTTCAGTGGTGGTATGGTCACAACGCGGTCGGCTTCTTCCTGACCGCAGGCTTCCTGGGCATGATGTACTACTTTGTGCCAAAACAGGCGGGTCGCCCGGTTTTCTCGTATCGCTTGTCTGTTGTGCACTTCTGGGCGTTGATTTTCACCTATATGTGGGCCGGCCCACACCACTTGCACTACACCGCGCTGCCGGATTGGGCGCAGTCGGTGGGTATGATCTTCTCGTTGATTCTGTTGGCTCCGTCTTGGGGCGGTATGATCAACGGTATCATGACGCTGTCGGGTGCATGGCATAAACTGCGTGATGATCCGATCCTCAAGTTCCTGATTACCTCGCTCTCGTTCTACGGCATGTCGACCTTTGAAGGTCCGATGATGGCGATCAAGACGGTGAATGCGCTGTCGCACTACACCGACTGGACGGTTGGTCACGTACACTCCGGTGCTTTGGGTTGGGTGGCGATGGTATCGATCGGTGCAATGTATTACCTGCTGCCGCGTCTCTTCGGTAAACCGGAAATGTATAGCGTCAAGCTGATGACGGTTCACTTCTGGGTGGCGACAATCGGTGTGGTGCTCTATATCGCTTCGATGTGGATTGCCGGTGTGATGCAGGGCTTGATGTGGCGCGCTGTCAATTCCGACGGGACGCTGACTTACAGTTTTGTTGAGTCGGTCAAAGGTTCGTACCCCTTCTGGACGATTCGTTTCCTCGGTGGCGTTCTCTTCCTGTCCGGCATGTTGATTATGGCTTACAACATGTTCAAGACGATTGCTGGTGGTAAATCTGTAGATGCACCGGTGTTGGTTCCTGCCGGTCACCACGCATAACAGGGAGGCTTATAAAAATGAAACTTACGCACGATTCAATTGAACGTAACGTCGGCTTGCTGATTATTTTGACGGTTCTGGTAGTCAGCGTCGGCGGTTTGCTTGAGATTGTTCCTCTGTTCTTCCAGAAGTCGACGACAATACCAGTAGCCGGACTGAAGCCATATGATCCAGTTCGTCTTTCCGGTCGCGACGTTTACATTCGCGAAGGCTGCTTTTTGTGTCATTCGCAGATGATTCGCCCGTTCCGTGCTGAAACCGAGCGCTATGGTCACTACTCGGTCGCGGCTGAGTATGTTTACGACCATCCATTCCAGTGGGGTTCCAAGCGTACTGGCCCAGATCTGCATCGGGTAGGCGGTCGTTATTCGGACGAGTGGCAGCGTGCCCACCTAATCAATCCGCGTGATGTGGTACCTGAGTCCAACATGCCTTCTTTTGCATTTCTTGAAAAGGCTCCAGCCGATGCTGCTGGAGTCCCTGCCAAGATGAAGGCGCTGCGCATGGTCGGTGTTCCTTATACCGACGCGGAAATTGCCGGTGCCAGCAAGCTGGTGGAGGGTAAGACCGAACTTGATGTCCTGATAGCCTATCTGCAAGGGATGGGGCTTGAAATGAAGGGCGCCAAGTAAAGTCATGGAACTCAACGATCTGCGATCCATCGTGACGGTGATTTCCCTGATGACTTTCTTGGGCATTGTCTGGTGGGCCTACGGCATAAAAGGTAATAAAAAGCGCTTCGATGAAGCGGCCAACCTGCCGTTCGCGGATGATGAAGCGGATCGGGCCGAGCTCGGCTCGGTTCGCAACGAAAAAAGGAAAACATCATGAGCGATTTTGTAAGTGAGTTTTGGAATTGGTACGTCATCCTGATCACGCTGGTCAGTATCATTGCCTGCGGTGTCTTTCTATGGTCGCAAAGTATTCACCACCCATCGGGTGCGCAACTGGATACAACCACCGGTCACGTATGGGATGAAACTCTGGCTGAATACAGCAACCCTTTGCCCAAGTGGTGGATGTGGCTGTTTTATATCACCGTAGTTTTTTCTCTAGCGTACGCTGCTCTGTATCCTACGCTGGGTAGTATTCAGGGTATTCTTAACTGGTCTTCTGCAGGGCAGCATGCTGACGAAGTCAAGAAGATGGATGCTCAGGTTAAACCCCTGTTCGACAAGTACCAGAAAATGGATCTCTTGGCCGTGGCTGCCGACAAGCAAGGCGTCGAGATGGGTAAACGCCTGTATCTGACCTACTGCATGCAGTGTCACGGTGCCGATGCACGCGGAGCCAAAGGGTTCCCGAATTTGGCTGACAACGATTGGCAATGGGGCGGTGAGCCGGCTCAAATCGTGGAAACCATTAATTCTGGTCGTGTAGGGATGATGCCGGCTTATGGCGGTAATCCGGAGGCGGTTGGTGGCGAGGCAGGCGCAAAAGAGGTCGCAAACTACGTGCGCTCACTTTCGGGCATGACTCACAATGCTGAATTGGCTACGGCTGGTAAAGCTAAATTCGAAACGGTTTGTGCGGCTTGTCACGGCGCAGATGCAAAGGGAATGACAGCACTTGGCGCTCCCAATCTGACCGATAAAGTTTGGTTGTATGGTAGTTCCGAAGCGACGATCGTTGAGACCATCATCAAGGGCCGTAATAACCAGATGCCGGCTTGGAAGGAGTTCCTTGGCGATGCTAAGGTACACCTGCTTTCGGCCTATGTGCTCAGTTTGAGCGCAGGCGCTGATAAGAAGTAAAAATTAGAGAAACGGGGCGGCTTGGTCCGCTCCGTTTTTTTTGTCCCCCTCAATAAGGCACTGATTTGTATCAAAATTGCACTCGCCCTATCATAAAATATTAGAGTTTCGTGTAATTCTGAAATAGATTAGGATTTTCCAAGATGAAGCAACCGGATATGAATACCGGAATCCCTTCTGTTGTTAATAGCGAAGGCTTGTACGAGAAGCACAAAACTATCTATGTGCGCAGCGTATTGGGTATCTTCAACAACTGGCGCTGGGGTTTTGTATTCTTCACCCAGGCTCTGTTCTATGGTTTGATCTGGATTGACTGGAACGGTCGGCAAGCAGTTCTGTTTCACTTGGTTGAGCGTAAGTTTTATATCTTCGGCATGGTTTTCTGGCCGCAGGATGCTATTTATCTCGCCCTATTACTCGTTATATCCGCATATGCGCTGTTCCTTGTGACAGCTGTCGGGGGACGACTCTTTTGTGGTTATGCCTGTCCGCAGACGGTGTACACAGAGATCTTGATGTGGATTGAGCGCAAGGTCGAGGGTGAGCGCCCTGCGCGTATGAAACTCGATGCGCAACCGATGAGTGCGCGGAAATTGCGTCTTAAAGTTGTCAAGCACGCTTTGTGGTTGCTCGTTTCACTATGGACCGGTTTTACTTTTGTTGGATATTTTACGCCGGTCAAGGAATTACTCGAATCGACCATCACGTTTTCTTTTGGTGCTTGGGAGATCTTCTGGATTTTCTTCTACGCTGCTTTTCTTTACATGCAAGCAGGCTTTCTGCGCGAGCAGGTGTGCAAATACATGTGCCCCTATGCCCGCTTTCAGGGAGTAATGTTTGACCCAGATACACTAATTATTACCTACGATCCAGAGCGTGGCGAGCCGCGCGGAGCACGTAAGAAGAATGTCGATTCCAAGGCTCTGGCGGTGGGCGATTGCATCGACTGTGGGATTTGTGTGCAAGTGTGTCCGACAGGGATTGATATTCGTGATGGTATGCAATATGAGTGTATTGCGTGTGCGGCCTGTATCGATGCTTGCGACGAAGTAATGGACAAAGTGAAGTTACCGCGTGGGCTTATTCGTTATTCCACCGAAAACGCCATGGCCAAACACTACAAGGCACGCGATATTTTCGGGCATTTATTGCGGCCCAGAACGATTTTGTACTCAGTGATTCTGTTGGCGATCATTGTTGCAACAATGTGGAGTTTGACAATACGCATCCCGCTCAAGGTAGATGTTATTCGTGACCGTTCATCGCTAGCCAGGGAGGCAGATGATGGCCGTATAGAAAATGTTTATTCTTTGCACATTATGAATACCGATGAGTTGGATCACCGTTACGCGATAAGTGTTAGTGGCCTTGACGACATAGAGATTGTTGGCGAAAAAGTGGTCGAAGTTCCATCCGCATCAGCCAAGACATTGCTTCTTTCCGCTCGCGTTAATGCAGGAGTAGGGAAGAAAGGTTCCTCTCAGATCTTTTTTGAAATTAAAGCGCAGAACCACGACAAAATTGCGGTTCGCGAGAAAGCAAGTTTTTTCCTGCCATGAATGCAAAAATTAATTTAGTTAGCTTGCCTTGGTATCGCGAGCCTTGGCCCTGGATCCTAATGTCCGGTCCTTTCATAGTGGTTGTTGCAGGTTTTATAACGGCCTATCTTGCAGTAATTAGTAATGATGGGTTGGTTAGCGATGATTATTACAAACAGGGGCTGACGGTAAATCAGCGAACAGAGCGCGATCAGCGAGCAGTTAGTCTGGGGCTGGAGGTGGATATTTTGCCCAGTGCTGATGGCAAGCATGTCAGAGTTTTCTTACAAGGTGAGCAAGGTTTTACGCCACCAACTGAAATGAGTTTTCGTCTTAGCCATCCTACAAGAGCAGGGGTGGATCAGGTCATCGCATTACGTTCTGAAAGCACTGGATATTATTCTGGCGAGTTTACGGTGCCCCCGACTGGACGTTGGCATGTATCTCTTGAAGACGACAAGCACGAGTGGCGCATGTTGGGTAATTGGCTGGTGGAAAAACAGTCAACGCTTCGGTTGCGGGCCACAGTAAATGCAACCGTAGAAGAAGGTTCCGTAGTTCGTTCTGAAAATACTGGGAGGTAAATTATGGCTTGGGAATTACTGTTTACGAGTGACATCGGCTTGATGAGCCTGTTTGTGATTGTGTTCATACTGGGTATGTCGGTTTGGTTTCCAAAATACTTCAGCAAAAAAATGCACGAAGAAGAAGATAAGTTGAATAAAACTGGCAGTCAGTCACAGAAAAACAGGTAGAGACTATGTAGGGGGCGGCCTTCAGCCGTAACTAGGCTGCAATGCGGCTAAGGCCATACCTTCACATACTTTCATTCAGTTGCTTCAAACAGTCAGATTGTTTGTAACTACTCAGGTACACGGCACGCCTCGTGCTAGAGCTGAGGCATGAGTAAACTTCGCGGCCCCGCTCGATAGTGAGAATCCAACACTAGCAAGGCCGCAAGGCGTTTAATTGATACTAACGGAAAACCAGCACTGGAATTTTTGAGTGCGTTAGCACCTTGTTTGTTTCGCTACCCAGCAACAGTCCGCTAAACCCGCGACGACCGTGCGATGCCATGAATATTAGATCGCAAGCGCACTGAGTTGCCGCTTCTATTATCGCCTCGTAGGGAATGTCGTTGGTTAACGACAGACTACGGTACTCTACCCCTTGTTCCTGACACAATTTCTCGATAAAGCTAAGATTTAGC
>CAXNNH010000075.1:0-7598 GCA_964203325.1 Burkholderiales bacterium
GGCAGATTGAGCGCACGCGGCTTGATGACCTTCTGATGCCGAATATAGCGTGAAACAAGATCCCAGATTGGCTCGCCGCCCGCCACTTTGGCCTCTTCGGAAACCGGTGCCCAGCCAGCGACTTTGTAGAGGCGCGCCGCATCAAGCGGTTTGCCGGCCAAGGTCATGTCCTGAATACGACTACCGTTCTTGGCACTCGGATCGCAACTGTAATGCAGACCGCCGACGCGTACCATATCGCCGCCCTGCTGATAGTAGGGATCGGCATTAAACAGGTTGTCGCATACATCTTCGAGAATGGCTTTGATCGACTCGCCACTCAAATGACTGACCGTGGTCCACGGGTAAGTGATCGCCGTCTGGTCCATCACATGTTCGACGGTAATCGGATCGCCGGGCAGCAGCGAGGTTCCCCAGCGGAAACCTGGCGAAAAGGCGATTTCGGCATCTTTTTCGGCGAGCAGCGCATCAAGAATCAGTTGATCGAAGGTGCCATTGAAATTGCCGCGCCGGTAGAGAACGCCCTCGGTAACTCCTAATTTTTCGGAGAGCTTGCTGGCGTAGGGGGCGCGCACTTTCTCGATCAGCGCGGCCATTTCCGGGTCGGCGGGCAGCAGGTTGGCGAACACCGGCATCAACTTGTAGCGGAAATCGCTGACTTTGCCGCCCTTGATCTCCAGATCCATCACGCCAAGGTACTTGCCGTTGGAGCCGGCATTGGTCACCAGCGTTTGCCCGCCGCCGTTTTTTACCACCACCGGCTGCGGCACGCCGTCGTGCGTATGGCCTCCGAAGATAACGTCGATGCCGCGCACGCGCGACGCCAGTTTGAGGTCGACGTCCATGCCATTGTGCGACAGCAAGACGACGACCTGCGCGCCCTTGCCGCGCGCTTCGTCCACCATCTTCTGCATGTTTTCGTCCTGGATACCGAAGTTCCAGTCGGCGACTTGCCAGCGCGGGTTGGCAATCGGCGTGTACGGAAAGGCTTGGCCGACGATGGCCACCGGCACGCCGTTGATGTTTCTAATCACATAAGGTTTGAACACCGGGTCGCCGAAATCGGCCGTTTTCACGTTCTGCGCAACGATCTCGATTTTGCCGGCAAAGTCCTTTTCTTCGATCTCCTTGACGCGCGCCATGCCGTAGGTGCTTTCCCAATGCAAGGTCATCACGTCCACGCCGAGCAGTTTGCAGGTGTCGACCATATCCTGTCCGTTGCTCCACAACGCACTGCCCGAGCCTTGCCAGGTATCGCCCCCGTCGAGCAGTAGCGCACCCGGACGCGCCGACTTGATTTTCTTGACCAGCGTCGCCAAGTGAGCAAAGCCACCAACCTTGCCGTAAGTTCTCGCCGCTTTCTCAAAGTTGAGATAGGTAAAGGCGTGCGCTTCCGGCGTGTTCGGTTTGATGGCGAAATGCTTGAGCAGGCGTTCGCCGACCAGATGCGGCACTTGCCCCTGCAGGGCGCCCAGACCAAGATTAACGTCGGGTTCGCGGAAGTAAATGGGCCGCAACTGTGCGTGGCAATCGGTAATGTGCAGCAAACTGACATGACCAAACTTCGGCATTTCGTACATTTTGGCCGCTGCCGCTTCGGCCTGGGCCAGCTCGCTGTGCAGCGAGAAGCCGCCAGCCGAAGCCACCGCCAATACCTGTAAAAACTCACGTCGACTCATGCTCATGGATTTTTTCCTGTACGTCAAAGTTATAAGAAATCACCAACAACGGAGCGAAGGCGCACCGGCTGCCAGCCCAACGGCTCCTCTGAAAGCCGCGCCAATAGGCGTTCTCCAAGGGGGCTGCCCTGAGAAGCACTGTTTACGCCACTCTCCAGCCCACCCCCTCGTAGATCGTTTATCCATGCGGGTCTTCAGCCATCCGCCCAGAAAAATGCATTTCAAGCCTGCACATAACGCCATCCCTGGCTCAGTCGGGCCGCCAGCAAACTCTCGGCCGAAGCCGCTTCCTGGACGACCGATAATAGTTCGACCGCTACCCCGCGCTCGCGCAAGCGATCTACCGTCTGCCGGCAGGCCAGAATTTGTAGATTGGGATGCGCGTTACTGTGAGCAATGAGCCGCTCGGCGAAGGGAGATCCGCCTGTCCGTAGCAGGTGAACACCAGAACCATTGGCAATAAATTCGACGTGTATCGGTTGCCCCGACGTGTCTTGCGCCGATGCCAGTTTATCGGCCATACGCAACGCTGTCTCCATGCGCTCGGGTTCGTCGGATACCAGATGCAACACGACTCGGCTGCCGTTGGCCCGGATGGCGTTCATTTGCTGCACAGATAAGCCGTCGATTTCCTGGCGCTCGTGCGCTAGCCAACCGGAGAGCGTTCCGGCAGCCATCAATAAAGAGGCGGCGATCGCCATTGGCAAGCGACGCAGCAAGGAAGAGGCGGTATTTTTGGCGCCATGACGAGTCGCAGCCTTCCCTGTGTCATGTACTGGCCGATAAGCGCTACGCATCAACTGCTTCAGTTGCCACAACTCGCAGGCTCTGGCCCTGACGGAGGCATCCGTTGCGATACGTTCAACGAGGTGCGCCTTCTCTTCCGGGCTTAGTTCCTCGTCGATATAAGCGCCAAGGAGTTCATCGGAGATTTCCTGGCTCATCGTTGCGACCTCATTTGACCCTCGAAATTTTATGGACTGCGGCTACCGCAACCGGCTCGCGCAGCTTATCCTTTAGTGCATAGCGCGCACGCGACAGGCGACTCATCACCGTTCCGACCGGAATATTCAGGATGGTGGCCACTGCCGCGTAGGAACATTCTTCCAGATCGACCAGGGTGATGACTTCGCGCTGCCCGAGCGGCAATTCGCCGACGGCCTGGCGAACGCGACGAATCATCTGATTCTGTAGGTAACCGTCCTCCGGACTCTCCTCGGTCGGCAGATCGGCCTCGGCAACGTCGTCGATGTCGGTAACGTCGCGCCGTTGCCGCAAATAGTCGTGCCAGCAGTTGGCCATAATGCTGCACAACCAGCTATTTAGCCGTTCAGGATCGCGTAGCTGTTTGCGCTTGATGAGGGCTTTGGCCAGCGTGTCCTGGACCAAATCGTCGCTCAAGGCGCGGTTATGGCTCCACGAATAGGCCAGTCGCCACAGCCGGGGGCGGCATTCGCCGAGCATTTCCTCGAAGCGGCGAGTACGGCTGATGAAGCTCAGTAAGCTCACGTTTTGGCTGCCTATTGGTTGGAATATTGGTTGGAATTAGTGGGAGAGTGTGCTTAAGACGGATTGGATCGCCGGTTTATTCCATTCTGAGAGCAGCGTGCAAAAAAATAGTTGCGGGAGAGTTGCAGGGGATTTGGAGAAATCAGCGCAGGGGAGGCAAGGGAAGGCAAACGCAGGAGTTGAAAAAAACAAAGGGGCTTGATCGGCCCCTTTGCTTGCTCTTGCTACTTTGTCGTCCCCGCAAGCCGCGTCAACATTTCGCGCTTGCGTAAGCGGCAGACAAAAAAATCGGCTTAGGCGATAGTGCCTTCGTCTGTGCGTTTGTCACCTTTGTTGTCAAGCCAACTGACGGCGATCTTGTCGCCTTTGGTACCGCCTTTAAACTTGAAGGACAGGTAGGGATTCTTAGCCACCGAGGTACCAAATTCTGCTTGTAGCACCGTCTTGCCATTATGTTGCGCCGTTACCTCGGTGATGAACCAGGCGGGAACTAGCGCGCCGGCGGCGTCTTTGCGGGCGCCGGTTTCCATTTCGTGACTCATCAGTACCTTCACTTCGGTTACGCCGTCCTTGGCGGTGGCGCGGATCTTCATCGGGTCTGCCATAGTGCTCGCTCCTAATCTTTAAAAATTTTGCTGGTTGCTCGGCATATTTAGTACGTTTTGCCGCACGCTGTTAGCCGCCGCAGCCGCCCATGGTGACTTTGACTTCCTTGGCGACGAAGTAGTATTTGCCATCGGCTTTGACCAAGGCTTGCAGGTTGCCAGTCTGGCCCATCTTGACGCGAGTGGTGACTTCAGGCTCAGTGCCTTCCACAAAGGAGAAAGCAGCGGCGACCATACTCGGGTTTTTTTCGATCAGAATGTAAATTTTCTCGGTCTTGGCCAGTCGGGAGACGACCGATACCGGCACGACTGCGCCATTCTCGGCAATATCCGGTGCGGTAATGGCGATTTCTTTACTGGCCACTGGCGCACCAGCGCCTAGTGCGGCATAAGCTTCCTCCAGTGTCTTGGCGTCGAATGCTTTCTTGTCCCATGCCGCCATCGCCATTTCCGGCTTGATCAGGCCAACGGCGGTGAACAACCCGAGAATCCCCAAGCCTCCACCCGTCTTTAGCGTTTTGCGTTTCTGCTTATCCATCTTCAGTCTCTCCTTTTGAAATGAGTGAAAAAACACTTAACTTACTCGTCACGCCTTGGCGACAGCCCAACATACTGCACACCGCACTCGAAAATCGGTATTAATCGAATAAGGTGAATTGTCGCAGAGTGTTGCAGCGTCTTACAGGATCGCGTTATATTTTTTCTCAAATTGATGCGAGTCAATGTATCGTCCGCCTGAAAACAGCGTCGCCACTCCCCTATGTAGGTAACCAGAATAACCCTTAAGAGGTAATGCCCAAGGGGGTAGAGGCTGTAATAATGTGAAAAATAATAACGAATAAGTGAATACGTTGCACACTGGGGGAGATAAATGGGGCGGTGGTCGAGGCGCAGGGGTTGTGAAAAGTGCGCTCAGGCTACACAGCCAAGTCTATTTCCATTGACTCGAAATCACGCGCATTTTCGTCCTGAACTTGCGCGGCAATCAAATGGATTTTGAACCATGGACGAACAAACCAAGAAAGCTGAATGTAAACCTGGATTTTTCAAGCGATTGATGAATCCGCCGAACTGCTCGATGTTGCAGATGATTGTTATTGGAGTACTGGGGGGGGTCGGTATCTGGGGACTGCTCAATATGGGCATGGAGTGGACCAATCGCACCGATTTTTGTCTTTCGTGTCACGAGATGAGTATTCCGGCAGAGGAGTTGAAGAAAACTGTTCACTACAAAAATCGCAGCGGAACCACGGTTTCCTGTGCCGATTGCCATGTGGCGAGCAGCAAAAATCCGGTTGACTACGCGCGTAAAGCAACGATGAAGGTGATGGCGGCCCGCGATGTATTGGGTAAAATTACCGGTGTTGTGGACACCCCGGAGAAATTCGAAGCCCATCGCTTGACGATGGCCAAGCGTGTTTGGGAAAGAATGAAAGAATCGGACTCCAGGGAATGTCGTAACTGTCACGACTTCAAGACAATGGATACCGAAAAGCAGAAGGACCGCTCGGTGGTCAAGCACGAGGGCGCTATCGAAGATGGCAAGACGTGTATCGATTGCCACAAAGGTATTGCTCACAAACCGGTACATCAGCTTTTGGAAAAAGAAGAAGCCGCAAAGAAAGAGGGCTGAGAAGCTCGAATTTGTTTAGGCCGGCGTGGCGCTTAGAGCCCACGTCTCGCCAGGATTTGAATGTTTTGCCTGCTCGATAGTGAGCTTATAAAGACGAGGATACGCTTGATGAAGAAAATGACTTTGGCTGTTTTGGGGGTATTTGTGGCCGGTGGTGCAATGGCCGCACCGGATTGGAGCAAGGCTCCTGTCCGTAAGATGACTTTGTTTTATCCGGGACAGTCCGGTCTGGAGTGGGTCATGAATAAGGCCGATCACTCGGCCGTTCCCGACATCGTCGACAAAAAGCGCGCTTGCGCCAAATGTCACGAAGGTGATGCCAACGAGATTGGCGACAAGATCGTCAAAGGACAACCGGTCGGTAGTTCAAAGACTGTGCTTGAGCCGACGCCGCCGAAGGGTAAGGTCGGCTCGATTCCCGTTCAGTTCCAGGCCGCGCACGATGGCGAGAAAATTTATTTCCGCTTCGAATGGGTGCCGCCGCAGAACGGCGACAAGAAGATGGACAACAAGAACGAAGTCAAACTGACCATGATGTTCGACGGTGGCGGCACGGTCGATGGGGCCAACCTGAATGGGTGCTGGGGTACTTGCCACAACGACTTGCGTTCGATGAAAGATGCCAAGGACGACAAGAAGACCAAGTACATTACGGGTGCCGACCTGGCCAGCGGAAAATTCATGGATCTGATCCAGTACCGCAGCGGCAAGGGAGAAAAGCCAGTGGATGGCTATGTCGCCGAGGCTCGCCATATGGACGGCGGCAAAGGGCTGGTGAAGGCGGAGGGCAAGAAGGAAGGCAACAAATGGGTCGTAACCTTCGAGCGTAGCCTCGCCGGTGGCGGCAAGGGCGATCACGCGATCACAGCCGACAAGGTCTATAACTTTGGCTTCGCCATCCACGAAGATTACACCAATGCCCGCTTCCACTACGTCTCGCTCGGCTATCAGTTCGGCCTCGACAAGGCAGGAACAGAGAAGAACTACATCAATGTAGGCAAGCAGTAATCACAAGCGTTGGCCTTGTATCACGTAAGTTCTTTCTAATTAGAAGAGGAGACAAAGATGACCAAAACATGGAAGGGTTGGGCGGTCGCTGCCGGCGTTCTGGCCGCTTCAACGTCGGCACTGGCGGCCCCACCGTCGGCGGCGATGTTGTCAAACGCCTGCGCGGGCTGTCATGGCACCAATGGCGGTAGCGCGGGATTGACCATGCCCAGCCTGGCTGGGCAATCGAAAGAAGCCATTGTCGATGCCATGACAAAATACAAAAGTGGCGAGCGCAAATCCACCATCATGGGAAGGCTGGCTAAAGGCTACACCGCTGCAGATATCGATGCGATGGGGGACTTTTTCTCCAAGCAAAAAATTCACGTGACGAACCAGACGCTTGATCCGGCCAAGGTCGCCAAGGGTGCCAGCCTGCAGGAAGCCAACTGTTCGCGCTGCCACATCGAGGACGGCAAAGAAGGCAAGGACAACACGCCGGCGATGGCCAGCCAGTGGCTACCGTATCTCCAGATCCAGATGAATCAGTATCTGACCAATGAGCGCAAAATGCCTGAAAAGATGGCCGAGAAGGTCAAACCCATGTCCAAAGCAGATCTGGACGCGCTTTTACACTTCTACGCCAGCGTGAAATAAGGGAGATATAAAAATGACACTGGATCGCAGAAATTTTTTGAAACTGATGGGTGCCGGCGCCGGCGTTTCGCTGGCCGGCTGCGCAACGCAGCAAGCATCGGTCGGCGCCGCGACTGGCCCGGCCATGTCCAAAAGCGGCGGTCGCCGCGTCGTGGTCGTCGGTGGCGGCTATGGCGGCACGATCGTTGCAAAATATATACGCATGCTCGACTCCTCGATTGAAGTGGTGCTGATCGAACCGAACAAGCAGTTCGTTTCCTGTCCTTTCAGCAACCTCTACATCGGCGGTATTCTGAAAGACCTGAGCACGCTGACCATCGGCTACGACAAGCTGGCGGCCAATCATGGCATCAAGATGGTCTATGACCTGGTAACGGCCATCGATCCGGCGAAAAAGACGGTGACGGTTTCTACCGGCACCATCGACTACGACCGTTTGGTGATCTCGCCGGGCGTCGATTTCCGCGCCGAGGAACTGGAAGGCTACAACATCGCCACCACGCCTGAAATTATGCCGCACGCTTGGAA
>CAXNNH010000076.1:0-7504 GCA_964203325.1 Burkholderiales bacterium
GATTTCCGAGTTTTATGGCCCTGCAATGCAAGGCGTTACACTGCGCAAGAACGGCCACCGACTGATTAATTTATTTGATACGATGAGCAGCTCTGATTAAATCTACTTAGGCCGGACGTACTCAGACGCTCAAGATAATTCTTCATAAAATTGACAACCGCTGTCACACGTTGAGTATGCGCAGTAGACAGAACGAAAATTACAAGTTTTTTGTAGACCATAGAATTACTACGTTTTGTAAAAATACGGTGATAAAAAATATAGTGCCAAATGCTTGTCATTGGGGGGGCGCTATCTGTAGCATTTGGTTTTTCGGAAACTATCCCGACAGTATGGTTTCATTTGATTATAAATAATCGAAGTTTGGGTTGGTATACATAGGTTTAGCTGGCTGAACTGCTTGCTGTTAATCGAGAGGTGCATATGAAATCCTTCAAGGCTTATCTGATTGAGGAAACCGATGGTAAGGCTCAGGGCCATTTCGTTGGGATGAGCGAACCTCAGCTCGACGCTGGACAAGTAACGATCAGGGTGGCTTACTCCAGTATCAACTACAAGGACGCGCTTGCAGCGACAGGTGCAGGGCGGATTATTCGGCGTTACCCCTGTGTAGGGGGCATTGATCTTTCTGGGATCGTTGAGAAAAGTGACGATCCGCGTTTCAAGCTCGGCGATTCAGTCATTGCGACCAGTTTCGATATCGGCGTAGCGCACCACGGCGGGTATGCGGAATTTGCGCGCGTTCCGGCTGATTGGGTGGTGCCGCTTCCAGATGGGCTTTCGCTTTTCGATGCGATGGCTTTGGGTACTGCTGGTTTTACCGCTGCGCTCGGTATTGTTCGGATGGAGGAAAACGGACTATCTCCAGCAAAAGGGCCGGTGATAGTGAGTGGTGCGACTGGGGGGGTCGGTAGTCTGTCAGTAGATATACTTTCCAAACTAGGCTATCAAGTAACCGCGCTGACAGGTAAGGAAGAAGAGGTCGATTACCTCAAACAACTCGGGGCCGCCGAAGTGATGTTGCGTAGCTCACTCGATCTGTCGCGCATTCGTCCTCTCGATAAACCCCGCTGGGCCGGCGCTGTAGACAACCTTGGCGGCGATGTACTGGCCTGGATGGCCAGTACCATGATGCAAGGCGGAACTATTGCCAGTATCGGTCTGGCGGCGAGTACCTTACTTAACACTACAGTGATGCCATTTATTCTGCGTGGCGTTTCGCTTCTGGGTATCGATTCGGGTTACATCGCCGAACCTTATCGTAGCGGCATCTGGCAGCGTTTAGCGACCGATTTGAAGCCAAATCATTTGGCCGAGATGGCTCGTACTATTAGCTTTGACGAATTACCGAGTGTGTTTGATGACTTCATCAAGGGTCGAGCACACGGCCGAGTGGTCGTGAAGATATTTGGCGCTTGAAATTTCTCTCGGCTGAGATGAGGTACTTAAGCTAATGGATAATTCAAATCTACAATCTCCTCTGCCGCGCGTGTTGATTGTCGATGATTCGCGCATGGTTCGTGCGACGATTATTAAGCGTATTCGGGAGTATTACGACTTTCGCGAGGAGATAGATGGCGAAGCCGGTTGGCAAGCTTTGGTGCTTGACCAGTCTATTCAATTGGTTATTTCCGATCTGTCGATGCCAGTGTTGGATGGCTATGGTCTACTGGAGAGAATACGCGCGTCCAGGCTTGCACGCATTCGCGAAGTGCCGGTTTTGATGATTTCTGGTGATGAAGAAGAGGATGCCCGCGAACGAGCCAAGATGCTTGGCGTCTCGGATTTCATTACCAAGGGTGTTGGTACCTCCGAGCTTTTGGCACGGATTGATTCGCTGGTCAAGCTAGCGCAAACGCGTAAGCAGCTCAATGATAATCTGCAGCAGCAGGTACAGGACCCGGATACGGGCCTTTTTACGCGCAAATATATCGAGCTTCAATCAGCACAGGCCTTGTCGCACGCACTACGGCACGAGGGACAGTTAAGTGTCATGGTGATAGGTTTTGACCATTTTGATGCTTTGCGTGAAGAGCATGGCGAAGAGGTAATGAGGCAGCTACATTTGCGCTTCTCGAAAATGCTGGCAGGGAAGGTTCGTAAAGAAGACAGTGCCGGCCATTTTGCGGCTAGCCAGTTCGTAATACTCTCTCCGGGGACACCGTATCCTGCCTGTGAGTCATTTGCGAGTCGCTTGCGTGAAGCGATTGAAGTAGCCAATATTTCGGTGCACGGAGAACGATTAAACCTTACGGTAAGCATCGGGGTCGCTAATACGCCGGTTGATGCAGTAACATCGGCGGCGGCCCTCCTGGATTTGGCTAATGTTCGTCTCCGTTCAGCACAGGAAGGAGGGGGCAACCGGGTTAGTGCCTGCAATGTTAAATTTTCGAGCGCTGTGCATGTGCCAAAGCTCGAGCACGCCATCGAATTGATCAAGGCGGGTAATGACCGTGCGGTACTTCCACATCTTTTCACGCTTGGAATGCAGATATTGCCACTATTGCAATTGCTCGAACGAGAATTGAAGCTGGGATTGCCTCTGGCAGCAATCGAAAAGACGGTGCTTGACCGGATGCAGAAAGCCGAAGGCAACCGGCAAGAATAATAGTATCCCCTGGTACAGGGTATTTACGATGAGCAAGGAGGAATCAGATGACGACAATCAAGGAATTTCACAAGCAATCCGTCGACCACCCAGATGTTTTCTGGGCAGAGCAGGCCAAGTTAGTCGATTGGCACAAACCGTTTGAAAAGACGCTCGATTTTTCGCGTCCGCCGTTTGCCAAATGGTTCGTTGGTGGCGAAACGAACCTTTGCTACAACGCAGTGGATCGTCATGCCGAAAAGCGCCCGAATGATAGAGCACTCGTCTTTATTTCGACCGAAACCGATCAAGAGAAGGTGTACAGCTTTGCCGAGTTGAAACGCGAAGTGATGCGCACAGCCGCAATCATGCAGAGCTTGGGCGTTGGCAAGGGCGATCGTGTCCTGATCTACATGCCGATGATTGCCGAAGCGGCTTTCGCCATGCTCGCCTGCGCGCGCATCGGTGCGATTCACTCCGTGGTGTTCGGCGGCTTTGCTTCCGGTTCGCTAGCCACGCGTATCGACGATGCGACGCCCAAGCTGATCGTTTCTGCCGATGCGGGCATGCGCGGTGGCAAAGCGGTCCCCTACAAGCACTTGCTGGATGAAGCGATCACGCTGGCCACCCACAAACCAGCCAAGGTCTTGATGATTGATCGCGGGTTGGACAAAGGCTTCAACAAGGTCGACGGTCGTGATGTCGACTATGCAACGCTACGCGAGCAGTTTATCGATACCGAGGTGCCGATTACCTGGGTTGAATCCTCAGATCCGTCCTACATCCTCTACACCTCTGGCACCACCGGCAAGCCGAAGGGCGTGCAGCGCGACACCGGCGGTTACTGCGTGGCGCTGGCTGCGTCGATGAAGCACATTTTCTGCGGCAACGCCGGCGAAACGATGTTCTCGACTTCCGATATTGGCTGGGTGGTTGGTCACTCCTACATCGTCTATGGCCCACTAATTGCCGGCATGGCGACGATCATGTACGAAGGCACGCCGCTGCGCCCAGACGCCGGCATCTGGTGGAAAATTGTCCAGGATTACAAAGTCAGCGTCATGTTCTCGGCCCCAACCGCCGCTCGTGTGCTGAAAAAGCAAGATCCGGCCTTCATGCACAAATACGATCTATCGAGCCTGCGCCAGTTATTCCTGGCTGGTGAGCCGCTCGACCAGCCGACGCACGAGTGGATTCAGGGTGAACTCAAGTTGCCGGTGATCGACAACTACTGGCAGACCGAAACCGGCTGGCCGATGCTTTCTGCCATGCCAGGTGTCGAAAAAACCGAAATTCGCTTCGGCACGCCAAGTTTCCCGGTTTATGGTTTCAACCTGAAAATTTTCCGTGACGACGGCACAGAGTGCGATGCCGATGAAAAAGGCATCGTCGGTATCGTGCCACCGCTACCTCCCGGTTGTCTATCAACGGTATGGGGCGACGACGAGCGTTTTGTGTCGACCTACTTCTCGCTGTTCCGCGAACCACAGGTGTATTCCTCGTTTGACTGGGGGATCAAGGACAAAGAGGGTTATCACTACATCCTCGGTCGTACCGACGACGTGATCAACGTGGCCGGACACCGTCTTGGAACACGGGAGATCGAGGAGGCCATTCAGGGGCACTCGGCGATTGCCGAAGTGGCGGTGGTTGGCGTTGCCGATCCATTGAAGGGCCAGATGCCGATGGCCTTTGCCGTGGTGAAGAGCGCCGACAGCATTGCGACGCCGGAACTGCGTGCTGCTCTTGAAAAAGCGGTCATGAAGCAAGTCGATCAGAGTCTGGGCGCGATAGCCCGCCCCAGCCGTGTGCACTTCCTGACCGTCTTGCCCAAGACCCGTTCTGGAAAGCTGTTACGGCGTTCGATTCAGGCTCTGGCCGAGGGACGCGATCCCGGCGATTTGACGACCATAGAAGATCCTGCCGCTCTTGAGCAACTGCAAATTGCTTTGGGCGTCAAATAATCCCGATCAGGAACGGATGTAAAAAACGCTAACCGTCATCAAATTACCTGTCACCCTCAAGGTTGCAGGTAATTTTTTGATTAAGCCTGTTGACGGCGAGTCACTCGATCATCGTACCGGAACGGGCTTTGAAGCCGATTTTTCGCAGTATGCCTTGGTTCTCAACGGTTCTCCTCGTACCCCCATTATTCACCCTTTATGAGAGTGAGATTTTTGGCAAGAAGGTACATTGCGCATGTCGAAAAACTACTATCAGGGCGCAAGCCTGGCCTTACCCGCAGCGGTCATCCCGGTTTCTCTCCTTAACCGTTTGGCACGCGAGCATCTTGAGTCGGCTTTTCCTCTGTGTTGGGTGGCAGGAGAAATATCGAATCTCACCTATGCAGCCTCTGGGCACGTTTATTTCTCGCTGAAAGATGCGGCTGCACAAGTGCGCTGCGTGATGTTTCGGAGTCGCGCACAAATTCTTGGCTGGCGGCTGGAGAATGGGCAGCACATCGAGGCTCGTGTCTTGGTCACTCTTTACGAGGCACGCGGCGAATTCCAGCTCAATATTGAAGCGGCGCGCCAGGCCGGCATCGGCAACCTTTACGAACAATTCCTGCGCCTCAAGGACAAGCTGGAAGACGAGGGATTGTTTGCCAGCCAGATAAAGCGCTCGCTCCCCAACTTCCCGCGTCGTATCGGCATCGTCACTTCGCTGCAGGCTGCCGCTCTGCGCGATGTGTTGACCACTCTGCTCAGGCGTGCACCACAGGCCAGTATCGTGCTCTACCCGACTCCCGTTCAGGGTGAAGGTGCTGCTGCACAGATAGCCGCAGCCATCCGCCAGGCTGGAGAGCGCAGAGAATGCGATGTTCTGATCGTTTGCCGTGGCGGTGGCAGTATCGAAGATCTCTGGGCTTTTAATGACGAAACTGTCGCCCGGACAATCCGAGCCTGCCCGATCCCGAGCATCAGCGGTATCGGGCATGAAACCGATTTTACGATTGCTGATTTTGCGGCCGACCAACGTGCCGCTACGCCGACCGCCGCTGCCGAACTCGCCGTACCGGAGCGAGTCGCCCTGCTCACCCACCTGACACATTTACAACTGGCGCTGCAACAGCAATTAGAACAGAAGCTTAACCGGCTCGGCCAGCAACTCGACTGGCTGGCACACCGCTTGCAGCATCCCGGCCAGCACTTGGCGCGCCAGCAAGATCATCTGCTCACTCTAAAACGACGGTTAGCTATGGGCCTGATACAAGACAACACGCGCCGACGCTTTACACTGAGCGGTCTCAGGCAGCGCCTGCGGCTCGCCCGCTCGGATACGGCCCACCATGGCCGCCACCTCGAAGCCCTTGCCACCCAGCTCAATTACTCCTGGCGGCAGACAACGCAAAGAAGATCCACTAATTTAGCCCATTTGGCCGCCAGCCTGGTTCACCTCAACCCCGCAGCCGTGCTCGCACGCGGCTATAGCATAGTGACCGACGACCAAGGGGAAATCGTTCGCGATGCCGAATATCTTGAACTATCCGAGAAAATATCGGTCTATTTTTGCCAAGGTCAGGCTGGCGCGATACTGACGTCGATTACCCCCGACGTCAGCCTGTTTCCAGCCACCCGCGCCGAAACGTTCGATTAGGATTTTGTCGCTCAATTCATCCCCGTTTAACGGAATTTTTAACACTAACCATCTTCACGGAGAATATTTATGGAACATCAGTTACCCGCACTGCCCTTCGCCACCGACGCACTGGTGCCGCACATGTCGAAAGAGACTTTCGAATACCACTATGCCAAGCACCATCAAGCCTACGTTACTAACCTTAATAATCTGATCAAGGGGACGGAATATGAGAGCCTTGATCTCGAAGCCATCGTCAAGAAAGCGCCGGCGGGGGGTGTTTACAACAACTCGGCACAGGTCTGGAACCACACTTTTTTCTGGAATTGTCTAAAGCCTAACGGTGGCGGTACGCCCAGTGGTGCGCTGGCAAGCGCTATCGACGCTAAGTGGGGCTCTTTCGACGAGTTCAAGAAAGCGTTCCAGACGGCAGCGGTCGGTAACTTTGGCTCCGGCTGGACTTGGTTGGTGAAAAAAGCCGACGGCACTGTCGATATCGTAAACATGGGCGCTGCGGGCACCCCGCTGACCACCGGCGACCAGGCCCTACTCTGTATCGATGTGTGGGAACACGCCTACTACATCGACTATCGGAATATGCGTCCAAAGTTCGTCGAAACCTTCCTGGCCAGCCTCGCCAACTGGTCTTTTGCCGAGCAAAACTTCGCCGCTTGATCGATGGGGTGACTGACAAGCTCGCTCACCCCAAGAGAGGGGGCCTTATGGCCCCCTCTTTTTATTCTTTCCTAACGGTTACTGTCGTGTGAGTTGCGCGTAGAGCAGCGGCAGACGGGCGGGAAGTTCTTCCGGTTTGCGAATTACCGTAAAGCCACCGGGGCCGAATAGGTAGGGCAGGTAAGCGCCCGCTTCGCGATCTATCGTCACGCAGAAGGGTTGCAGGCCGAGGCGGCGCGCTTCGAGGATGGCCATGCGGGTGTCTTCGATGCCATAGCGGCTGTCGTACAAATCAAGATCGTTCGGTTTGCCGTCCGAAATAAGCAGCAGCAGGCGGCGTGCGGCCGGTTGTTCGGCGAGGATGCGCGAAGCCTGACGCAGCGCGGCCCCCATCCGCGTGTAGTAGCCGGGTTTGAGCGCCAAAATGCGGCCCCGCGCCGTCGCGTCGTAGCGCGAGGAAAAATCTTTGATGAGATGAAAGCGCACATTTTGCCGCTTCAGCGACGAGAAGCCGTAAAGGCCGAAGCGGTCGCCGGTGGCGCTCATCGCTTCGGAAAAGAGCAGCAGGCTTTCGCGGATGACATCGATGATGCGGTGACTGTCGCTGACCCAGGCATCGGTCGACAACGACAGGTCAGCGAGCAGCAGGCAGGCCAGATCGCG
>CAXNNH010000077.1:0-7485 GCA_964203325.1 Burkholderiales bacterium
GATCAGCGTGATGCTTTTGGCCAGGGCGCGGCGCTGGGCAAAACCGGGGCTCAGAACGTCGCCCACCAGTTTTTGGTCGTGCGGCGACAGTGTTTCAGGACGTGTTTCAGGCATGTTGGGCGGACGCTAATCGTCTGTGCTTCTGAACCCGCCCTAGCGCAGGTACTCCTCTGCAAGCCGCGCCAGTGCTCGATCTACAGAGTGCCTGCCCGGAGACGCCCTGTTTACGCCATTCTCCAGCCCACCCCCTCGAAGATCGTTTATCCATGCGGGTCTTCGGGCATCGAAAAATTTGTGCGCTAATTTCTGCGCCTATTTTCACGTTGAAAAAATCGCAGCGCTGATCTTGTGCGTGCATAAACGTCGGGGAAAGTGCCCGATAATTTTTGGTCCTCGATCCGAATCGAGCGTGGCGGCGAGGTGTGCGTGACATAATGTTGCTTGCAAACATCAACGCCAAATTTCCCAAGGGGACATCACGTGGCTTCGCTTATCCCGGCCATCGGCACATGCCTCGCACGCATGACCGGTGGCGAAAAACGTCTGGCGCGACGGCTTGAAGACAAGCTGGAGGACGATTATCTCCTGTGGTACGACGTGCCGGTCGGTCGCAGCAATCTGCATCCCGATTTCATTGTTTTCAATCCCCGGCGCGGTCTGCTGGTGTTGGAAGTCAAGGACTGGCGGCTGGATAGCATCCAGTCGATTGACCGCCATTCAGTCGATCTGCTCACCCATACCGGTCTCAAACGCCAGACCAACCCGCTGGAACAGGCGCGGCAATACGCGCACCAAGTGGTCGATATTCTCAAAGCTGACGCCCAACTGACCTTCTCCTCCGGTCGGCTGCTGGGGCAGCTTTTCTTTCCCTGGGGCTACGGTATCGTCCTCGCCAACATCAGCCGCAAGCAATTTGATAGCACCGATCTCGGCGAGGTAATCGAAGCTCATCGCGTCATCTGTAGCGACGAAATGACCGAAACCGTTGATGCCGAAGCCTTGCAGGAACGCTTGTGGGCCATGTTCCCTTTCCAGCGCAGCGTGCCGCTTTCGCTACCGCAGATCGACCGCATCCGCTGGCACCTGTTCCCCGAAATCCGCATCGCTACTCCGACGCAAGGCCGTTTGTTCGAGCCGGGAGGCGACGAACCGGAAATGCCCGATATTGTCCGCGTCATGGATCTCCAGCAAGAACAACTCGCGCGCAGCCTTGGCGAAGGGCACCGCATCATCCACGGCGTAGCGGGTAGCGGCAAGACGCTGATTCTTGGCTATCGCGCCCAGCATCTGGCACAAATCTGCAAACGCCCCATTCTCATTCTCTGCTACAACAAGACACTGGCCAAGCGACTGCTGCGCACGATGGCGAGCCATCAGCTCGCGGAAAGAGTCATCGTGCACACTTTTCACCAATGGTGTCGGGCGCAACTACTGGCCTACAACGTCGGCCTACCCAACAAAATCGGCGACGACAATGCCTTTTTCGCCGAGATGGTTGAAAAATTGATCCGCGCCCTGGATAACGGCCTGGTGCCGACCGGCCAGTACGATGGCGTGTTGATCGACGAAGGGCACGACTTTGCGCCGCAATGGCTCAAGCTGGTGGCGCAGATGGTCAACCCGGAAACCAATTCGCTACTCGTCATGTACGACGACGCCCAATCGATTTACGGGCGCAACCGACGCGGCAAGTTTAGCTTCAAGCAGCTCGGTATCCAGGCGCAGGGCCGCACCCATATCCTCAAGATCAACTACCGCAACACGCAGGAAGTGTTGAAGCTGGCCAGCGGTATCGCCCACGACCTGTTGCAACCCGCCAGCGCCGAAGAAGACGGACTGCCGTTGATTGCCCCGATCAGCGCCGGTCGCCACGGCCCCGAACCGCTGATCGTCAAGCTACCCAGCCTGCGCGAAGAAGCCGACTACATCGCCAACCACCTCAAAGCCGCGCATCAGAACGGCACCCCGTGGCACGACATGGCCGTCATCTATCACGATTACGCCAGCGTCGGCAAGGAAGTCCTCGCCACCCTGCGCCGTCTGCGCATCCCCGTTACCTACCACAGCGACATTAGCTTCGCCGATAGCGAAGACACCGTGAAGTTCCTCACCATGCACAGTTGCAAAGGGCTGGAATTTGCGCTGGTGGTAATACCGGGTGTGGGAATGCTGGGGGCGGATGAGCAGAGAAAGGAAGAGGAGGCACGCTTGCTCTATGTGGCAATGACGCGGGCGACGCAAGAGTTGGTGGTGCTTGGGGGGTAATGGGGAATGCCTCACTCTTTTCATAACCAAACAGGTTTTGTCAGAACAAACCTCATATGACCCGCTACAAGCCGCGCCAATGCTCGATCTACAAGGTGCCTGCCCGGAGAGCCAGTAAACACGCCATTCTCCAGGCACCCTGCTCGTAGAACGCCTATCCACGCGGCTTCCAGCGGTGCTACTCGCAGAACTCCCCTGGAAACGTGCGCAATAATGGGCCTAATCGGCTCATCGGACTATTGCCCGGCAGGGGCAGGAGCCGGTGTGCTCGGGACAGCCGGCGGCGGTGATACTGGCTGTGATACGGACTGTGATACGGGCGGCGCGATTCCTTGCGTCGTCGGTCCGTCGACAACCGAGATGACCTGGCTGACGAAGTAGCGCGTTTCGCCGAAACAGGTGGACGGAACGCCCATTTTTTCCTCATAGTGCAGCGCCACGCGCTTGCCCATCGAGCGGTTGATGGCTTCGACCACTTCAGGGTCGCGCACGGTGAAGAAGAACTTTTCGACCGTCGTTCCCGGCATTGAGACCATGGCCATCTCGCCCTCCCAGGTCTTGCACAGCCAGCCCTTGTGCGAGAATTTTTGCACCCAGCCGGCACGTTCGCCGCTGGAGTAGTTCCAGGTCAACATGAACCAAACGTAGGCAGCAAGCAGCACACTGAGGGCGACTCCGGCCATCAGCAAACGACGTATCCAGATATTCATAGCTTCTCCTCGACCCAAGCCTGTACGGAAGCCAGCGCCGCTGGCAGTTTGGCCGGCTCAGTACCGCCGGCTTGCGCCATGTCCGCTCGCCCGCCCCCCTTGCCGCCGACCTGGCGGGCGACCCAATTCACCAGCTCACCGGCCTTGACCTTGCCGGTCAGATCGGGCGTGACGCCGGCAATCAGGGTAACTTTGCCGTCAAGGGTGGACGCCAGAACAATCGCCGCATGCTTTAGCTTGTCGCGCAACTTGTCCATCGTTTCGCGCAAGGCGGTCAGGTCGGCGTTATCCATGGACACGGCCAGAACCTTGACGCCCTTGATGTCGACCGCCTGGTTGACCAGCTCGTCGCCTTGCGCTGCAGCCAGTTTCCCCTTGAGGGCCGCCAGCTCGCGTTCCAGCTTGCGCACTTGCTCAAGCACTGCGGCGACGCGGGCTGGCACTTCTTTCGGTAGCACTTTCAATGTTCCGGCGACGCCGCCCAGGGCGGTTTCCATACCCTGCATGTACGTCAGCGCGTTGTCACCAGTCACCGCTTCGACGCGACGGATGCCCGAGGCGACGCCGCCTTCGGCGACGATGCTGAACAGGCCAATGTCGCCGGTACGCTGCACATGCGTGCCGCCGCATAGCTCGCGGCTGCTGCCGATGTCGATCACCCGCACTTCGTTGCCGTATTTTTCGCCGAATAACATCATCGCGCCAACCGTCTGCGCTTCGTCTATCGACATTACTTGCGATAACACGGCAACGTTGCTCAACACCTCAGCATTGACCAAATTTTCGACTTGGCGAATTTGCGCGTTGCTCATCGGCGCATTGTGCGCAAAGTCGAAGCGCGTGCGCTCGGCATCGACTTGTGAGCCTTTTTGCTGCACATGGCTACCGAGCACTTCGCGCAGTGCTTTGTGCATTAGGTGCGTGGCCGAATGATTACGCGCCGTGCGCAGACGCGCCAAGACGTCGACCTTGGCAGAAACGCCGTTGCCGACGCTGATCGTGCCAGTTTTGACGACGCCCTGATGGCCGAAAACCGTTGCCTGAATCTTCTGCGTGTCTTCGACCGCAAAAATGCCGTGCGTCGACTGCAAGAATCCGCGGTCGCCGACCTGGCCACCGGATTCGGCATAGAACGGTGTGTCGTCGAGCACGACGACGCCGGCTTCGCCTTCCTTCAATTCATTGACCGGGCTGCCCTCCTTGTACAGCGCAAGCACATTGCCCTTGAATTCGAGCGTGTCATAGCCGTGGAAAGTGGTCACCGGGCCTTCGTATTCCAGCGCGGTGGCCATTTTGAACTTACCGGCGGCGCGCGCCTGTTCTTTCTGCTGCGCCATCGCCGCGTCGAAGGCCGCTGCGTCGACCGTCACGCCGCGTTCGCGGCAAACATCGGCCGTGAGGTCGAGTGGAAAACCGAAGGTGTCGTGCAACTTGAAAGCCGTGGCGCCGTTGAAGGTCGCCGAATGCGCATCTTTGTTCCCCATTGCCGCCAGTTCGGCTTCGAGAATGCTCATGCCGTTTTCGATGGTTTCGAAGAAACGCACTTCTTCCTGACGCAACACTTGGCCAACACGCGATTGGTGGCTCGCTAGCTCGGGATAGGCGCTGCCCATTTCCGCCACCAGATCAGGCAACATCTTGTGAAAGAAGGCGGCGCGTGCGCCGAGCTTGTAGCCGTGGCGAATGGCGCGGCGGATGATGCGGCGCAGCACGTAGCCGCGCCCTTCGTTGCCGGGAATCACGCCATCGGCAATCAGGAAGGAGCAAGCGCGGATGTGGTCGGCCAGCACCTTGAGCGACGGGCTGCTCAGATCGGCGCTTGCCGTCTCGCGAGCGGCGGCGGCGATTAAGCGGGTAAACAGATCGATTTCGTAGTTGCTATGCACATGCTGCAGCACGGCGGCGATGCGCTCCAGCCCCATGCCGGTATCGACTGACGGCTTGGGTAGCGGGTGCATGACGCCGGCTTCGTCGCGATTGAACTGCATGAAGACGTTGTTCCAGATCTCGATGAAACGGTCGCCGTCTTCGTCAGGCGATCCCGGTGGGCCGCCGGGGATGTCTTCACCGTGATCGAAAAAGATTTCGGTGCACGGGCCGCAGGGGCCGGTATCGCCCATCATCCAGAAGTTGTCGGAGGCGTAGCGCGCGCCCTTGTTGTCGCCAATGCGGATCACGCGTTCGGCCGGAACGCCGATTTCCTGAGTCCACAGATCGTAGGCTTCGTCGTCCTCGGCATAGACCGTGATCGTCAGCTTGTCGGCCGGCAATTTATAGACGTCGACCAGCAATTCCCAGGCATATTTGATCGCGTCGCGCTTAAAGTAATCTCCGAACGAAAAATTGCCGAGCATCTCGAAGAAGGTATGATGGCGCGCCGTGTAGCCGACGTTTTCGAGGTCGTTGTGCTTGCCACCGGCACGCACGCATTTTTGCGAGGTCGTGGCGCGGTGGTACGAGCGCTTGTCGAAGCCGAGGAAAACATCCTTGAACTGGTTCATCCCGGCATTAGTGAACAACAACGTCGGGTCTTCATGCGGCACCAGTGAGCTGGAAGCCACAATCTGGTGGCCCTTGGATTCGAAGAACTTAAGGAACTTCTCGCGGATTTCGGCGCTTTTCATCTAAAACTAACCTCCGGTCTGAGACCTCCCCTTCAGGGGAAGCCCTTTTTCGTACCACGGACGCGCGGCACAATATTGTTGTAGCCTCCTCCCCTTCGGCTTCGCTCAGGGCCTCGCTTTAGGGGAGAGGATCAATCCGCAGACCTCTATTCGTCGGCGGGTTTACAGTCGGCGGATGGGGCGACTGAGGATTGAAACATCGTAAGTTGTCCCGAAAAATGGGCGTAATCAAAGGGGTGGAATTCTAGCATCGAAACGGCATCGCAACGTTGTGGCCGCCGTGCGGTGGCTTTGTCGTTTCGTTCCCCCGGCCCGCTCATACGACAACGCGCCAGATCGAAATTCGTAACGATCCGGCGATCAGATGCGAACTGCGCCCCTGATACCCCTGATGCCGACCCGATCAATGCGATCTGTAAACACGGAAGTCACACCGCGCTCAAACAGCGCCTGCGCCGCAGACGGATCATTGACCGTGTAACACAGCACCGGAATCCCCGCCGCCTTGGCTTCTGCCAGCAGCGCATCGTCGAGCGCCGTCGCCGCACAATGCAGGGTAAGTGCTGCCAAGGCGTCGATTCGTTGTCGCCAATCCGCTGGCGGGCGTTCCCACAGGCAGCCAAGTGGCAATTGCGGCGCGGCACGGCGCGCCGCTTGCAGTGCGACTGTGGAAAAGGACGAAACCAACGGTAGCCGTGCACCGTGCCAGCCTGCAAGCACCTGTCGTGCGACGACTTCGCCGGTCACTGCTTCGAAGCCGGTAGCCGGCTTGATTTCGACATTGGCCGTCAAGCCAAGCTGTCGGCAGAGCGCGGCGGCGGCGGCCAAGGTCGGCAACGGCTCACCGGCAAATGCAGGGTGGTGATACCGACCGGCATCGAGGCGGCACAGATCGGCGTCGTGCGTTGCGCAGACCTTTCCGCTGCCATTGCTGGTGCGTTCCAGTGTTTCATCGTGAATTAGCCAGGGCGAACCATCGGCCGAGAGCATGACATCAAACTCAACTGCAGAGCAACCGAACTGCGCGGCCAGACGCAGCCCGACCAGCGTATTTTCCGGAGCCAGCGCCCCACCGCAGCGATGCGCAAACACCGGCGGCAACGAGCGAATCACAACTTAATTTGCGCCTTGAGCGCCGCAGGCAACACCGCATTGCCCCGCAAAACAGCGGTATCGAGTGCTTCCTTGGCTGGTTTCTTGTCGGCCCACACCGCTTCAAGCTCTTCTTCGACGATGATACGCACCGGCTCGATCTGCGACACGCGCAAGGCACGCAACGGCCCCTTGCCCTGCAATTGGACATAGGCAATATCAAGCCCCGCCATGTCGGCCTTGAGCAACCGGCTACGACCTGCAGCGCGGGCAACTGGCGTCATCGGCAGGAAGCCGCCGGCAGCGGTTAACTCGACCTGCGTTTCCGGCCCGAGCAGAAAACTGACGAAACGCGCTACGCCTTTGTACTCGATAGGTTTTTTACCGGCGCCTACCCACAAGGAGGCGCCATCGGCCAGCGTGTGTTGCGGCGTGTTGCGTACGTCGTCATGGTAGGGCAGGGAAGAAACGCCCGTCTCGAAGGCGCGATTGGCATTCAAGGAGGCGTAGAGCGATGAAGAACTGGTCAGCATGCCGCAGTCTCCTGCCGCAAAACGACGATCTGCTTCGTCCCGACGCCCAAAATAGGCAAAGAATTTGCTCTTGTACCAGCTTGACAGCATGGCTACGTGCTTGATCTGCACTAGGCCGTTGAAGTTAAAACGTCCCTTGGCATCGGCTACGTCAGCCCCGTTCCAAGCGCTCAGGTTGTCAATATGCACCCAGGCTGGCCAGGAGGTGGTGTACGGGCAACGGCTACCGGCATCAAACAATTTATCGGCCGCTTGTTGCAT
>CAXNNH010000078.1:0-7453 GCA_964203325.1 Burkholderiales bacterium
CTGGCCAGGCGGCTAAACTTGCCCTTTGTCGATTCGGACCACGAAATCGAGGCGCGCACCGGAGTTAGTATCCCGACCATCTTCGAAATAGAAGGCGAAGAAGGTTTTCGCCGGCGCGAGGCGCAGGTCATCGAGGATTTGACGCAACGGGAAGCTCTGGTATTGGCGACCGGCGGCGGTGTGGTGCTCGACCCGGCCAATCGCGCCTTGCTCAAGTCCGGCGGTTGGGTGGTCTACATCAACGTGCCGCCGGAAACCTTGTACGAGCGCATCCGGCATGATCGCAACCGACCGCTGATTCAGGTTGAAAACCCGCTTGCCAGACTGCGCGAGCTGTACGCACAGCGCGATCCGCTTTATCGTGCCGTGGCCGATTTAGTCATCGATGGTCGGCGCTTGAATACACAGGGAGTAATGCAATGGTTACTGAAGGAGATCGACAAGCGATGCAAACATTAAACGTGGCTTTGGCCGAGCGGGCCTATCCAATTCACATTGCTCGGGGTTTGCTTGGGCGGAGCGACTTAATCCTGCCTTTCCTGCGCCAGCCCAGGGTGGCCATTGTTACCAACACGGTCGTTGCGCCCTTGTATCTCAAGCCGTTTGCCGATTCCTTGCGCCAGTTCGGCGTCGACGTCATCGAGATTATCCTGCCCGATGGCGAGAAGCATAAAGACTGGCCGACGCTCAATTCGATTTTCGATGTGCTGCTCGAACGTCGCTGCGAGCGCTCGACTACGCTGATTGCCCTCGGCGGCGGTGTTACCGGCGACATGACCGGTTTCGCCGCTGCCTGCTATCAGCGCGGCATGCCGTTTATTCAGGTGCCAACCACCTTGCTGTCGCAGGTCGACTCCTCGGTCGGTGGTAAAACGGCGATCAACCACCCACTCGGCAAAAACATGATCGGTGCTTTTTATCAGCCGAAATTAGTGCTGGCCGATACCGACACTCTGAATACCTTGCCCGATCAGGAACTGCGCGCCGGTCTAGCCGAAGTGATCAAAGTCGGGTTGATCCGCGATCTGCCGTTCTTCGCGTGGCTGGAAGCCAACCTCGAACGCTTGTTGGCGCGCGATCCCGAAGCGCTGGCTTACGCCATCTACCGTTCGTGCCAGAACAAGGCCGAAGTCGTCGTCGCCGACGAACATGAAAACGGCGAGCGCGCCCTACTCAATCTCGGCCATACCTTCGGCCATGCCATCGAAACTGGCATGGGTTACGGTGAATGGCTGCACGGCGAAGCCGTCGCCGCCGGGACGATGATGGCCGCCGAGCTGTCGTGCCAGCTCGGTTGGATCGGTGTCGCCGATGTTGCGCGGATCGAAGGGCTGTTCCTGCGCGCTGGTTTGCCCGTGCGTGGGCCGGCATTGAAGGTCGACACCTATCTCGACCTGATGCAGCACGACAAAAAAGTGCAGGATGGCAAGCTGCGCCTCGTCCTGTTCCGGCAAATCGGCCAGGCCGTGGTCAGCGATGCGGCGCCACAGGCCGAAATTGCCCGTGCCATTGTCGTGCGCTCCGCCGATGAATGAACGGGCGCCTTACGCCGTTTGCGAGGCTAATTCACGCGGTCGCCGCTTTGCCGAAGAGCGCCCGGCGCAGCGCAGCGAGTTCCAGAGGGACCGCGACCGTATTGTTCATTCAACCGCCTTTCGCCGGCTGGAGTACAAGACGCAGGTTTTTCTCAACCACGAAGGCGATCTGTTCCGCACGCGTTTAACGCACAGCCTGGAAGTGGCGCAGATTGCACGCAGCATGGCGCGCGCCTTGCAACTTAACGAGGATCTGGTCGAGGCCATTTCACTGGCGCACGATCTCGGGCACACCCCTTTTGGCCATGCCGGGCAGGATGCGCTGAATCATTGTATGGGAGAGCACGGCGGTTTTGAGCATAACCTGCAGAGTCTGCGCATCGTCGACCGGCTCGAAGAGCGCTATGCCGCCTTCGATGGCCTGAATCTCTGTTTTGAGACGCGGGAAGGCATCATCAAGCACTGCTCGCTGGAAAACGCCCGTCAGTTGGGCGAACTGGGCGAACGCTTTCTCGAACAAACACAGCCGTCGCTCGAAGCGCAGATCTGCAATCTGGCCGATCAAATTGCGTACAACAACCACGATATCGACGACGGGCTACGCTCGGGCTTGATTACCTTGGAGCAGATGGACAAAGTCAGTCTGTTTGCCCGGCACATTGCCGACGTGCGCCAGACCTATCCGGGCCTGGGCGGACGCCGGCTTATCCACGAGACGATCCGCCGGATCATCAATGCGCTGGCCTGTGACTTGATCGAGACGACGCGAGGCAATCTGGAGCGGCTGCAGCCGAAAAATCTCGCCGAGTTGCGCCTGGCGCCGCCCCTGGCCGCTTTCTCGCCCGATCTCTACGAAGCACAGCGCGAGATGAAGCGCTTCCTGCGCACGCATCTCTACCGGCATTACCGGGTTTTGCGCATGACCAGCAAGGCGCAACGCATTATCGCCGAGCTTTTTTCGGCGTTTATTGACGATCCGCGCCTGCTGCCGCCGCAGTATCAGACCGCACAAACCGGCGATCAGGCACGCGGCGTCGCCGACTACATTGCCGGAATGACCGACCGCTACGCCATGAAAGAACATCGCCGGCTGTTTGCCGTTGGCGAGATTTAATAGGGAATCAGCCGGTGTCCGGCGAGCGTAATTTTTGGGCAGGTGCCCGGAGAACCGCATGGATAGGCACTCTACAAGGCATGTGCCTGAAGAGTGGCGTCAATAGGGCGTCTCCGGGCAGGCACCTCGTAGATCAAGCATTGGCGCGGCCTGCAGAGGAGGTCTCTGTCGACAAGCCCCGATCTCTTTCGTCGCCAACGGTCAAGCTGCAGCCAATGGCGGTGGTTGGTGGTTGATTGTCATTTCGAGTGAAGCGAGAAATCTAAATTGTTGATATTAAAGATTCCTCACACCGTTCGAAATAACAAAAGTGAATAAATCAGGGTTTCCCTAGAGCGTCTGGCGCGCTTCGGCCAGGTCGCGGGCATATTTTTGGTAGCCGGCGGGCAGTGCGATGGCGGCGTCGAAACGCAGGGCATTCTGGAAGCTGGAGACGGCGCGCAGGCGTTGCTGCCGGGCACCCTGTACGTCCGAGGCCGAAATGGTGGCCAGACGAGCAATGCCTTGGTAGAGGTAGGCTTGCGGAATCTGGCGCAGGCTGCCGACGCGGGCCAACTGCGAGAATAGTTGCTCGGCCTCGCCAAACTGGCCCTGTCCCAACAGGGCGCGGCCACGTTCGAGCAATTGCTCCGGGCCTTCCGCATGGGAGCTGACAGTTTCCTGCAAGGCTTTCTGACTGGTCTTGTCGGCAGATGCTACTGGCGCGCTGCGAAGAAGTTCCTGTCCGCGCCGGGCCTGGGCCAGCAGTTGCGGGTCACCGGGGTTTTGCTCCAGACCTTTGGCGATGGCGGCATTGAACTTGCGCACATCTTCCTTCGGTGGCGGACCGCTGCGCTTCCGATCTGCGGCCCACGTTTCAAGACGCGCCAAATGGCCGGCCACGTCTTCCAGACGCGCCAGCGCCAGGGCGACGCCTTTGGCCTCAATGTCGCGCAACAGGGTACGCACCTCGGGATCGCTCGGGTCGATGGAGAGCAAGGCATCCAGATCGTCTCTGGCCTTTTCGATCTCGCTACGCTCCAGAAAAGCACGCGCCGACGCCAGGCGTTCGTGCAGTTCGGCCGTGACTTTGCTGCCCAACGTATCGACAGCTTCCTGAGCACCTTTCTGCTCGGGTTTAACCTCAAGAATGCGCCGTGCTGCACGCAGCGCACGACCGGGGTTGTTGAGCCGTTCGCTATCGATGATTCTTTGCTGCAGATCTACGTAGGCGCGGATGTTGGCCTGTAGCGAAACAAGTTGTAGGGGAAAGAGTGGGTTGGCCGGGTAACTCTGCATGCCTTGTTGCAACAGTTTCTGCGCGTCGCCAAAACGATAATCGCGAATCATGGTGTTGTATTGATCGATCAGGCCATCCTCACTCTCGCCGTCGTCGGCAAGTGCCTGCGCGCTGCCTGGCAACAGGCCAAGCCAGGCACAAAGCAGTAAGGCGAGTAGTCCGTCCCGGAGGCGATGCGACAGCATCAAGGGAACGCCTCGGTGAGTCGGCGCCCTTCAAGAATCATGATTTCGCGTGATTGGCCATTGACGTGCAAGCGGTGTTTGCCGACCGGCAATTTGATCGATAACGGCGTTGTACCTCGGTTGACCTCATCGATCAAGACCTCTTTCCCTGGCGTGCCAGAGGCCACCGTCAGCATTCCAGCATCGGGAAAAATGGCTTCAATACTGGCGGTGGTACCGGCTTCGACCGTCGCTTCTCGCTCTAGTGTCATGAATTCGGGCTGCACCAGACGTATCAGGATGCGTCCCGTCGGTAGATCGGTCAGGGTTGCCGGCGAAATGCCCTTGTTTTCCTCGCCGATCCAGATTTCGGCCGCTTCGTTGGTTGTGATGCGTAGATTTCCCTTGAGCGTGGCAGGCGCAGCCATTTTCCCCGCTTCGTCAGATGGACGCAGCAGAAATGCCAGCACCACTAGCATCAGGATGAGCAGTCCACCCGCCGCCCAGCGCCAACTCTTGGCTGCCGATTCCGAGACGACGGCCGGAGGCGGCAGCCCTTCGCTCTGCGTCGGCACTTGGGAAAGCAGGCGGCGGAAAGCCTCGGCCGTCTGAAAACGCTCGGACGGTTTTTTTGCCGTTGCGGTCAGCACCACATCGCACAACAAAGGGGGTAAATCGGCGACCAGATCCTTCGGGCTTGGGCATAGCTCCTGGACGTGCCGAACGATGATTTCTTCGTAAGTCCGCCCGGAAAAAGGCATCTTGCCGGTCAGGAGTTGATAGAGAACAATTCCAGACGCGTAAATATCGGTTCTGCCGTCAATCTCGTCGCCGAGGATTTGCTCAGGCGCCATGTACGAAGGCGACCCCAAGCCCATGCGTGTTACTTCCAGATTCTCGCGGCCGATAATTTTGGCGATGCCGAAATCGGTCAGTTTTACTCGCCCATCCGGGGCCACGAAAATATTGCCGGGTTTTACGTCGCGGTGCACCAGGCCGTGCGCATGGGCGTGGGCCAGTGCGTCCAGAACTTGATCCATGACATGCAGAGACTCCGACAGAGAAAGCGCCAGCGGTACATCCGCTTCGCGACGAACGTATTCATCGAGCGGCATTCCTTCCAGAAACTCCATGAAAATAACCAGGTTTTCGGGATCGAAGGCGAGAACATTGACGATATTCGGATGATTGAGCTGCGCCAGAAATAGTGCCTCTTCCTCGAAGCGGCGGCGAATTTCGGGGTCGTTCTGATGCGATAGCTTCAGGAATTTGGCCGCCACCCGCCGGCGAACTGAAATCTGGTGCGCCTCGTAGACGTCGCCCATCCCGCCCTTGTCCGAGATCAGGCGATCGATACGAAAATCGCCGCAGACCCGACTTAGTACAAGCTCATTCATGCTGTTTACCCTTTAGCTCCGACGACCAGCAGGCTCTGGCCGGCATTGGCCAGCGCCACCGCCCGCGTGACGGCCTGTGACGGTGCGATGAGCTTTAATTTTTTGCCGGCAGCGGCAAAGGACTGCGTGGCTTCAAGCAGTACGTCCAGGCACATGGGATGCAGTTTTCGGCAGGCCGACATTTCAAGATCCACAGATTTTCCCGCATTTTTGGCGACAGATCTCAAGCGCTCCGCCAGTTCGTCGGCCTGATCGCGACCAAGCGAACCCAGGACACGGAATAGCTCGGCTGAGGGTGTGCCAGCGACGATACAGGGTTCAAAGCTGAAACCTTCTTCCAATAGGGGAGGGTGGGCATAGAGAATAGTGGCTTCTCCGAGTTGTATCACGTCACCGTAGGCAATCGATGCCTCGTCAACCAGTAGACCGCCAACCCTTGTGCCGTGATCGCTGAGGTTTTGCACGAACATCTGTTCGCCTTCCTGAAAGAGACGCAGGTGGTGCGCGGAGACCGAAGGATAGGCGAGAAGCCAATTATTGTCGCTGGCCCGCCCGACCGAAATCGACGGGGTCGCCATCAAAAAGCGGGATTCATTATTACTGACAAAACAAGCATCGCAAACTTCCAGCACACAGCGCACAGCCCCCAAAAAGAACGTCAGTGAGCAGGTAATTGTCGCATCCAAAATAGCTTTGCCGTCAATCCAGATTCCGTTGGCACTACCCAGGTCTTCAAGCCGATACGCCGAACCGATCCACGAGATGCGGGCATGTGTCGAGGAAACGGTCGGATCGTTCAGTACCACACGATTCGCCGTACTGCGCCCAACGCTGACTACGAGTTCGGAGACTCGGCTTACCGTCGTTCCCGCAGGGAGGTCAGCAGAAAACTTGATCATCCGGCTATCGTTTTATCCATTTCGTTAGCATCGAACACCTGTTTGTCGCCTAAGCCGAACTGGTGCTTGCATCGCCTACCCCGACGTTTCCGGCGGGCGAACGATGTAATCTTTACGCCTCCCCTCGGCTTTCGGCGACTGCAGTCAGGGCTTTTGGCGCATCGTCCACGCTGTGCGGGTTTGTACGGAGGTGAGGTATACAAAGCTGCCCTTGATTCGCCACCATAGGTTAATCCAATGGTAGCCAAAAGGCTCCAGCAGGCCGACCAACAACATGCGCAACCGAGCTCCCCAAGACAACTGCTGCCCCAGATAAGCGGCATCGACGGCCAGGCACAATAGATTATTTAGCCCGCCGATGAGCAGCACCAACGCAAAGGTCGCCAACAGCGAACCGGGCAGCAGACCGCTCAGGGTAGTCCCCAACAGAAAGATTAAGCCCAGAATTTCCACGAAGGGGCCGAGTACGTCGAAGGCCAACAGGTAGGGCAGCGCAATCATGCCAACCGATCTCGCTTTCGGCGCAAAAATCAGGTGCTGGTAGGCGCGTAACGAGGAAAGGAGACCGCGCTGCCAGCGTACACGCTGTCGTCCGAGCAAATCCAGGTTGTCGCACGACGCCGTTCGGCAGCAGGCAAAACCGATCTGTGAAATGGCGTAGGGGCGTTGTTTTTTGAGGTAATGATCGTGCAGGCGTAATACTATTTCCATGTCTTCGCCGACGGCCAGCGGATCGTAACCGCCGACTTCGAGAACGGCCGCTCGGCGAAAGAGACCCAATGCACCGGATATAATTACATTGGCGTGGATAACATTGAGTCCTGCCCGGAAACAGCCATAGCTGCGTGCATACTCCAGTTGTTGCAACCAATAAAGGCTACGCGCGACAAAGCCCTGTTCCGGAGCCTTGAGTCGAATGAAGCCACCGGCGACCAACATGTGGGGATTGTCGAAAAAAGGCTCGGCCAAGTAGAGCAGGGTATCCCGCTCCAGCAAGGTATCGGCGTCCACGACACAGATGAGCGGCGAACGAGCCATGTTGATCCCGGCATTGATCGCATCGGC
>CAXNNH010000079.1:0-7320 GCA_964203325.1 Burkholderiales bacterium
TCTTCCGCTCGGTTCATAACATCAAAGGGGATGCCGCCCTATGCAAGATCGATCTGGCGGTGGCTATTGCGCACCCGATCGAGACCGTTCTGTCCCGTCTGCGCGGTGGCGAGATCGAATTCACCGATTTCGTCGCCGAAGCCATTTTGTTGGCCATTGACCGACTGGAACTCGCGGCCGAAGGACTCTCTTCCGGCAAGGCGCTTGATGGTTTACGCTTGCTGCCACTGGTACAAGGGTTGGAAACACTGGCGCTGTCCGCCGCATCGGAGATTGACGCCAGCGCCAGCCAACTGATCGAAGCGGTCAGCGGCTTCCGGCCGAGTGCGGCGATTTCCCTAACCGCGCGCGACCGAGTCGCGCCGCCGCCTAGCGGCGCGAAAACACGCGCTACCGATGATTTGCGCTTCTTTCGCTCCCTAGCCAACCAGCTAGAGGCGCGCTCACCGCTGTTCGTAGGACGCACGGCACGTATCCTAAGTCTGGCCCAGGAAACTAACCTTCTTGCCGGACAAAAAATCGACACCGTCCAACTGGAAGCGGCTGTCTACATGCATGATATTGGCATGATGTTTTTGCCCGAATCGGTGTGGCTGAAGGTAGATCACATAACACCGGAGGATAAGGAAAAGCTGGCGACTCACCCGGAACTCGCGGCAGGAATTCTGTCGCGTATGGAGGGCTGGGAAGCGGCGGCCGCGATGGTAGAGCAGCACCACGAAATGCCGGATGGCGCGGGCTACCCGAAAGCGCTCAAAGGTTCTGAAATCTGCGATGGGGCGAAAATACTGGCCATCGTCGACGCCTTCGAGGCGGTGATGATGAAGCATATTCAGCGTGGCCGGAACCGCTCGGTATTGCGGGCCATTGCCGAGGTCAATGCCTGCGACAAACAATTTGCACCCGAGTGGATCGAATCCTTCAACCGGGTCATTCGCCGTAGCGTTGAAGCCTGATGCCCGACGAGCAACTGGATAATGCCGACTTGGCCCGCCGTTTCGGTGGGGTGGCCCGGCTCTATGGCCATGCGGCGCTGGAGCGATTTCAGGCCGCGCATGTCTGCGTCGTCGGCATTGGCGGCGTAGGCTCGTGGGCGGTCGAAGCGCTGGCACGCTCGGCCATTGGCCGTCTGACCCTCATCGATCTCGACATGATTGCCGAATCGAATGTCAATCGGCAGCTCCATGCGCTTAGTGGCGATTTTGGCAAAGCCAAGGTTAGCGCAATGGCCGAGCGCGTCGCGGCGATCAACCCGAGTTGTCAAATCACCTTGATTGAGGATTTTGTCACTCCCGATAACCTTGCACACATGCTGAACGCTGGTTTCGACTATGTAGTCGATGCCATCGATCAGGTGCGCACCAAGGCGGCGATGATCGCTTGGTCTCAGCAACAGGGAGTTCCGCTGATAACCGCCGGCGGTGCCGGGGGGCAGATCGATCCGACACGCATTGCAGTTGCCGACCTGGCACATACCCTACAAGACCCTTTGCTGGCCAAAGTGCGCTCACTGCTGCGCAAAGAATACGGATTTACGCGTGAAGCGAAAAAGAAATTCGGCGTATCGGCGGTTTTTTCCAGCGAGCCGCTTCGTTATCCGGACTATCGAGAATCCGGCACGACCTGCGAGCCACCGCACAGGTTGGAAGGTCTTAACTGTGCCGGATTTGGTTCTTCGGTTTGTATCACGGCGGCGTTTGGGTTTTTTGCCGCTGGCGAAGTATTGAAACACTTGGCGACGCCACCCTTGCATGCATGAAGAAAAAGCTACGTTCGCGCAAAGCCGGGCTAGCGCCTGGCGCGCTGGTGCATATCGGCGAAATAAAGACGGCTACGCCGACGCTTTCGCTGATCGACTTTGGCCCGGAAACTTATGCCGAACATGAACTATTCGATCTGGCATCCCTCGATGCTGTGCCGTGCGTACCGGGTGTGCGCTGGCTAAATGTGCACGGCGTGCACGACGTTGCCTTGCTCGGTGCGATTGGCGAACGTTTCAGCTTGCACCCACTGGTCATCGAGGACATTCTTAATACCGATCAGCGCCCGAAAGCGGACGACTACGATAGCTACCTGTTCATTGTCACGCACCTTTATGATATTAGTCGCGACCCGATTGAAATTACGCGCGACCAAATCAGTCTGGTGGTCGGGCATGATTTCGTCTTGAGCTTTCAGGAAAAGCCGAGCGGCACTTTTGCGCCGATCCGTCAGCGCTTGCGCGCCGAAAAGAGTCCGCTGCGGCGCATGGGGGGTGATTATCTAGCCTATTCGATGCTGGATGCCATCGTCGACAGCTATTTCAGTGTCACCGAGAACCTGAATGAACGTGCCGAAACGCTGGAAAACGAGATTTTGGGAAAACCGCACAGCAACACTCTGCAGAATATCCATGACCTAAAACGCTGTACGACGCAACTGCGCCGCACCGTCTGGCCTTTACGGGAAACGCTGAATGCGCTGTATCGCGGCCAAGCCGATTTTTTTCGACCGGAAACGCAGCTTTATTTGCGCGATGTCTACGATCACTCGGTGCACGTTCTTGAATCCCTGGAAGATCTGCGCGACTTGCTGACCGGTCTGCTTGATATCTACCTCACCACGGTCAGTAACCGGGTCAATTTGGAGGTGCGCAAGCTGACGGTGGTGACCACGATTTTCATGCCGGCAACACTGATCGCCGGTGTATTCGGCATGAACTTCCGCGACATGCCGTGGCTGGAACAACCGAGCGGTTTTTGGCAGGCCATCTTTCTGATGGCCGGTGTCGCGCTATCGATGGCGGCGATCTTCTGGTATCGACGACTTCTTCGCTAGGGCGACGCTATCGAGTTTTGTACTCTTAGTCAGTCAACTTGAAAAACAAGGATAAGGTCTTACCACCAAGTCACCAAGTTCACCAAGAAAACAGAGTTTTAACTTGGTGCTTCTTAGTGAACTTGGTGGCTTGGTGGTTCGCATTTTCAAGTTGACTGACTACTCTGCATTCACGCACGCGATTCTGTGTTATCAAGCCAAAAGCACAACCCCTGTGCATTCAAATCGAGGTCAGTTGCGTAGATTTCGATCATTTTCTCCGCTGGCAGGGTGCAGCCAAACTGTCTCGCTTCCGTGAGCAACAGATCCGTAAGAGCGGCCTGAATCCTGCTGTGTCGTTGCGTACCGGCCGCTTGCTCACGGCGGGCTATTTCCAGATGCGCATCAATCAAGCGGTGTAACTGTTCTGCTTTGGCCGCAACGTCTGTTACCTGGCTGTAATGCGTCAGATACATCGCAGCAGGCCGGTAGCTCATCAGTAGATCCAGCGAGGCATGCAGCGCTGGCGGATCAAATTGAACGGGAGTGGTTGTCGGAAAAATGAATTGACGGCCATCGACGTCGAATTCACGATAAGAAAGACCAAAGGTATCACCGGTAAAAATGTGCCCGCTGCGGCCATCGACGATACAGATGTGATGCTTGGCGTGTCCAGGGGTATCGAGACACAGCAACTCCCTGCCGGCCAGGTCGATTTTCAACTTGTGGTGGGCTTCGATGATCCGGTGCTCGTCGATTGGCAGTACCTCGCCATAGAGCCGACGTACTTCCGTCGCACCATAGACCTCTGCCGCCCCGGCCACCAGCTTTGAGGGATCGACCATGTGGCGCGCGCCGCGCGGGTGCACTACGAGTTTGGCGTTTGGAAAAGCACGCATCATGGCGCCGGCACCGCCGGCATGATCGAGGTGAATATGCGTAAGAAAAACATAGTCAACATCTGCCGTGCCGAGTCCGATGGCACCCAAAGCCGCAAGCGCATTCGGCAAGGAATCGTTACTGCCCGTATCGATGAAGGCGGCGCGACCGCCCTCGACGATCAGGTGTACCGAAGCGAGTAGCGGTCGAACGTAATGGGCGTCGAACGCGTAAATAGTGTGTGCATAACGAACCAGTGAATCCATGCGTTGCTCCTGTAATAGCAAGGCGTACTCGCAGCCCCCGTGGCAACGAGTATGCCTTGCGCGTGATTGACTGCGCTAGTTCGGCTCGACCGGAGCCACTCGGCAAAGTGCTAGGGAGGCGCTGATTAATTGTCATTTCGAGTAATACGAGAAATCTAAATTGTTAATTTTGAAGATTCCTCACTACGTTCGGAATGACAAAAGTGAATAAATCAGCGTTTCCCCCGACGGCGCCGTATTCGGCCTATAGATAACCAAGGGATTGAGCATGGCATCCGGGCTGGCGCGGGTGCTTTGGCCGGGCTTGATATTTAATGGCCTGAAACAAACAGTAGTGGGTCGACCATTGCGCCGTTGAGCACGACGCTCCAGTGCAAGTGCGGGCCGGTGGCGCGACCGGTCATGCCGGACAGGCCGACACGCTGTCCCCGGTTGACACTTTCACCGGTTGCCACGTCGATGCGATCAAGGTGACACACCATGCTGAGCAGCCCATTGCCATGATCGACAAACACTGTTTTTCCATTGAAGAAATAATCGTCAACCGCCAGGACGACGCCGGGTGCGCTGGCCTTGATCGGCGTACCGCGCGCAACGGCAATATCGAAACCGGCATGCGGCGCCCGTGGCTCGCCGTTAAAAAAGCGGCGTAGCCCAAAGGTATTAACGCGTCCTGCCGGTCGACCGACAACCGGTAGAGAAAAATCGAGCGACGTGTCGGAACTGGCGCGCCAGTGAATCTTCAGTCGCCGGATAGCGGCTAGTTCGCGTTCGACGCGCAGGAGGTCGGCGTCGGAAAGCTGCACCTTGCCCTTATCTTTGAGCGTAATGCGCTGTTCGGGATAGTGCTTGGCACGCACTTCGATGCGGTGCCGAGTGGTTTGCTCGTTGCTGACGACGCGCAATTCCTGCACGCCAGGCGCCAGATCCAGCGCCAAACCGACCACTGCCACCCAGCGGCCGCGATCGCCGGTGACGAGTACCGGCCGCTCGGCGAACCAAGCACGCGGCGGCTTAACATGGGCGGATGACGAACCAAGGTCGACCAGAGCGATACCCCCCGGTACGTTGGCCGCTTTGGGGAGTGCGGCGAGGGCGAACGCCGGCAAGGCCAGTGCCAAGAAAATAGAGATGAAAAAAACCTGTGCCGTAGCAACGGGAAGGCGATCGGCGCTCATCGCAAACTCTCCGCTGCAGAAACGACCGATGTCCCAACCATCCTTGCGTAATGGCAAAAATCTTTGCGAATGCTCCCGAGCACTTCGTTTCCGGTCATACCGACAAAGCCCACCGGTCGGCCATTGCCATCAACAACACTTGAGGAGGTCTCTATAGCGAGGATTACAGCGGACAACGGCTGGCAAGAGGGTTTCATGGGCAAGGGAAGTTTTTATTAACGATCCTAATAATATAGCTTTGCCACTGTTACGCAGAACCCCATTGATCGTTTTCACCCTGCGCAACGCTTCCAGGCCAACCTTGACCTTGAACGAAAACACAAAATTTCGCTTCTTCCGCCTAATTGCGGTATATTAGAAAGTAACTAATTACTTACCAAAATATGAGTATTCAGACGACTCGCCGCAGCTCGGAATCGCGCCAGATGGAAATCATCGAAACGGTGCTGAAACTGGCGGCCGAACACAGCCCTGGCCTGATTACGACGCAGGAAATTGCCGACGTAATGGGCGTCACGCAAGGTGCAATTTTTCGCCATTTTCCGAATAAGGAGGCGATCTGGCTGGCCACTATCTCTGGGGTTGAGGTGAAACTATTGGCCACGTTGGAAACTGCGGCGCACGGGGCCAGCTCGCCACTTGACGCCTTGCAGCGGGTCTTTTTCAGGCACGTCGATTTTGTCCTGGCGACGCCCGGCGTGCCGCGTCTGATCTTTAACGAATTGCAACAGGCCGCCGACTCACCGGTAAAAAAAGCCGTGCGCCGCATCCTTGAGCGCTATCGCCAACTCATCGGCGGACACTTGGCCGCAGCGGTTGCGGTGGGTGAAATTCCGGAGGGACTGAACATCGCTGCAGCGGCGACCCTATTCATTGGCACTATCCAGGGGCTGGTCATGCAGACGATGCTGACCGACAACGTTGCCGCCTTGCGCACGGCGGCCGAACAGGTTTTCCCCCTCTTCTTGCGCGGAATTCGGAAAGCAACATGAAAATTAACCGCCCACAAACCTTTCCTGCCCTCCCGAAAAAAATCGGGTTGGCGCTTCTCGGTCTGTTGCTGCTGGCCGGCTTTGCCTGGGTGTTAGTGCGCAGCGGGCCACTGGCACCGACCCAGGTCACGGTCGTACAAATCGCTGTCGCCGATGTGGCACCGACGCTGTTTGGCATCGGCACGGTCGAGGCCCGGCGCAGCTACCAGATTGGCCCTACGGCCGCAGGACGCGTGCAGAGCGTCGCCGTCGATGTCGGTGATCCAGTCAAAGCCGGACAGTTGCTCGCTGAAATGGATCCGGTCGACCTCGATCAGCGCGTCAGCGCCAGCGGTGCCGCCGCCGCCCGCGCGCAAAGTGCGATAGCCGCCGCCGAAGCGCAGTTGCGCGATGCCCACAGTCGGCGCGAGTTGGCAGCGATCACCACCAAGCGCTACGTCGAACTCGGCGAGAAAGCCTTCGTCACGCGCAGCGTGGTGGACGGCAAGTTGCAGGAAGAAAAATCGGCCGCAGCGCAACTTTCTGCCGCCGATGCGGCGCTCGCCGGCGCGCGGCAGGACGCGGATCGCCTGCGCGCCGAGCAAGCCGCTTTGCAGCAACAGCGCGCCAAAATTCGCCTGCTGGCGCCAGTCGACGGCGTGGTGACGGCGCGCGATGCCGAGCCTGGCTCGACGCTGGTCGCCGGGCAAAGCGTCATTCGCTTGGCGGTGCCGAGCAGCTTGTGGGTCAAACTGCGCCTCGATCAAGGTCGCTCGGCGGGTCTGCAAGTCGGTTTGCCGGCGCAGATCACGCCGCGCTCACAGCCGGGCGTGCGGTTGCCCGGCAAGGTCGCCCGCGTCGAGCTAATCGCCGACAGCATCACCGAGGAACGCTTGGCGCAGATCGCTTTCGATGCGTTGCCCGAGACGATTTCGATGGGCGAAAAATCGATTTCGATTGGCGAAATGGTCGAAGTCACCTTGCAGTTGCCGGTGGTCAAAAACGCGCTGCTGGTACCGAACGCCGCGCTGCGCCGCCAAGGCAACGTGCTCGGCGTCTGGCAACTGAAGGATGGCGAACTACGCTTCACGCCGGTCAAAGTGACGGAAGGCAGTAGCGACGGCAACGTTCAAGTGCGCGACGGGCTGCGCGCTGGCGACAGCGTGGTGGTTTATAGCGAACGCGAACTGAGCGCCGCCAGCCGGATCAAGGTCGTTTCTGCGCTGGCGG
>CAXNNH010000080.1:0-7289 GCA_964203325.1 Burkholderiales bacterium
GCTTGGTGATGTAATCGACGGCCCCCAAAGTCAGGCCATGCTCTTCATCCTGGGTGCGTTCGAGCGCCGTGACAAAAATCACCGGAATACCCGCCGTCTCGGCGTTGGCCTTGAGCTTGCCGATGACCTCGTAACCGTCCATTTCGGGCATCATCACGTCCAGCAAAATAAGGTCGGGCCGTGGGTCGCTCACCGCTATCTGCAGCGCGCGCGCGCCCGAACTGGCAGCGCGAACGCGGTAATACGGCTGCAGCAACTCGCTGAGCAGCAGCAGATTTTCAGGCGTGTCATCAACGATCAGAATGGTAGTCATGGTTGTTTCTGCTGGTTACGCGCAGTGGCGGGGTAGCCAAGTGACGCAGACGTAGGGTGGATAAGTGCCGCGCATCCACCGCTAGCCGACGATGGCGGATGCGCGGTGCTTATCCACCCTACAACTTTGTTTTTGCCCATCTGTCACAAAGGGTGATTGTAGTACAAAGCCGATGGCCGCATCGGCACTGCCTAGCCTTGTCCAGCATGATCGAGCATCGCTTGCCGTGTCTCCGGTGTCTCCAGACTGACACGGCCGAGCGTGCCGTTGCGGTAGTCCTGCAACAGCACCATCGACGCCTTCTCGAAATCGGGTTCGCCGCCACGCATGCGTAAAGCCCGCTGCTGGGCGATACCTTCGATGACGGCCACCCCGTCCAGCCCAGCCACCGGAAAACCATAGCGCGTCGACACTAACGCCGGGTAACGCACGAGCAACAGGTCGGCCAAAAAAATCGCGACTTCATCGTCGATAATCGCGTTACGTCCCACCGCATGGCTGGCGGCCAACATCAGGCCGTCGCTCGGGTACTGAATCTTTGGCCACATCAGGCCCGGTGTATCGGTAATCGAATGGCGCACGCTCAGTTGGTGCGTTTGTTGCGATTTGGTAATCGCCGGCTCATCGCCGACCTTGGCAATCTTGCGCTTGACCAAGGCATTCATCAGCGTCGATTTTCCGACATTGGGAATCCCCATAATCATCATGCGCAACTGCTTGACGTTATCGTTGCGATGCGGGGCCAGGCTTTGGCACAGACTGGGCAGTCGCGCCACGTCACCGTGATTTTTGCAGGAAAGCGCCACCGCTTTCACACCCGCTTGCTGGCTGTAGTACTTGATCCACGCCTGCGTGGCCAGCGGGTCGGCCAGATCGGCCTTATTCAACACTTTCAGACAGGGGCGCTGGCGATGCTGGCGCAACTCAAGCACCAGCGGATTGGTGCTGGCTTCAGGCAAACGCGCATCGACTACTTCGATCACCACATCAATCGACGCCATCGTTTCGGCCGCTTTTTTGCGCGCCGAGGTCATGTGACCGGGGTACCACTGAATAGCCATGAAGAGTCAAATAAGAAAGAAGGGGGCCATTATCCCATTGTTCACCGGCTTAGACGTTAAAATGGGCGCTTTGCCAAATAATCGGCGCTTGTCGCTTGTGCGTTTTTTCAAACTACCTTCACCCAACAACTATCTTCGTGCCCGCCCCCGTTTCCACACTACCTGAACTCAAGCCCGGACAGTCGATTGAACTGCTCAAGGAATTGCATATCCTGACGCGCGACGGCAAACTCAATCAGGACAGCCGACGCAAACTGAAGCAGGTTTACCACCTCTACCACTTTATTGAACCGCTACTCAACGAGCTGCTGGTCGAGGGTGAGAATCTGACGAGTTCGACGAATCCGACGAATTTGACCCTAGCCGACCACGGTGCCGGCAAGTCTTACTTGGGCTTTATTCTCTACGATCTGTTTTTCAAAACCAGGACGGGCGGGCAGATCTACGGGATCGAGACACGCGACGAACTGGTGACCAAATCGCGTGAACTGGCACAGCGGCTGAATTTCCCGCGCATGACTTTTCTCAATTTAAGCGTCGAAGCTTCGATCCTGGCACCCGCGCTGCCCGAGCGTATAGACATCGTCACCGCTCTGCACGCCTGCAACACCGCCACCGACGACGCCATTCGCTTTGCCCTGCACAAACAGGCTCGATTTATCGTGCTGGTGCCGTGCTGCCAAGCTGAAGTTGCTGCCGTACTGCGCAAAAATAAAAATGACTCTTTCGCCAAAACACCGCTTTCCGAACTCTGGCGCCACCCGATGCACACACGGGAATTTGGTAGCCAACTCACCAACGCCCTGCGCTGCCTGCAACTCGAAGCGCACGGCTATCAGGTGACAGTCACCGAGCTGGTAGGGTGGGAACATTCCATGAAGAACGAGTTAATCATCGCCCGCCACACCGGCGAATGCCGCCGAAACGCCGAGGAGCGTCTGCTGTGGATTTTGCATGAACTGAATCTGGACGAACTGCGCAGTCGTTTTGTCGGCTAGAACCGAATCACTCCCCCGCTCATCCCCTATAGAACTATTTACCAAGGAAGAAAATGGAAAACTGGATTACTCGCATCGTCGCCGCGCTCTGTGCCTTCGGCAGCCTTGCCTTGTTCTGGACGTTTGGAATGTTTCTGGCGGTCCCCTGGAAAGAGGGGCGCATGCTGGCACTGAACGCGACCGAACTCCAAGTCATCGGCGTACCGCTGCTGATTGGGCTAGCCGTCACTTGGGGTGCTCTGCACATCCTCGCAATCGCCGACAGCGAGGCTAATCCTAAAATCTACGCGACAGTGCGCGTACTACTGATCGTCGCCTGCCTCGCCGCCGTTTCCAGCGGGATGACATGGAGCGAAGCGCGCATCGCTTAACTTCTGAAAAGCGGAACGAAAAAAGCCGGACGATTCCGCCCGGCTAAATTTTCTGAATTTTCTGGATACCGCCTTCTGCTTGCCGCTTTCGGGTACTGCCGAAATCAGGCGGTCACGTTTATCCGCTGACCCACCACTTGCCCACTGGTATTCACGGATGGCTGGTTATTTTGCGCCTCCATTCGCGCACGATCCGTCGTCTCGCTTGCCGTAACAGCGCGTGCGCTTTGCAGCGCCTGCGCACTTTTGGACTGCTGGGCCTGTTGAGACTGTTGAAGTTGCTGAGCCTGCAGGGGCTGCCGATCCTGCTCCGCTGGCCGCGCCCGCACCTGGGTGCTTGCAGCCAAACTAGCATATGAAGAAACCGATCCCACTTCCATCACAAACTCCTCTTAATACAGGTTGCTAAACCTAACAGTCTCATCATAGATCATTTTCACGCAGTTTTACACTACTTGCCTGTTGACAGTCTTAAAAACACTTGGTTTGCAATGCGCACAAATTACAAACAGAAAAACGTTGCGCGATCCTACTTTCCGTAGCTGACAATCGCCGCCGGAATCTGATCGATCGCCAGCGTTTGATCTGCTGCACCGAGTTTAATGGCTTCTTTCGGCATACCGAAGACAACGCAGCTCGCCTCATCCTGCGCAATTGTCTTGGCGCCGGCGTCGTGCATTTCCTTCATGCCGCGCGCGCCGTCGTCGCCCATGCCGGTCATGATGATACCGAGCGCGTTGCTACCAGCAAACTTGGCGACCGAGCGGAACAGCACATCGACCGACGGCTTGTGACGGTTGACCAGCGGTCCGTCGGCGACATCGACAACGTATTGCGCACCGCTACGCTTGAGCATCATGTGCTTGCCGCCCGGCGCAATCAGTGCCCGGCCAGGAATCACGCGGTCGCCATTTTTAGCTTCCAGCACCTCGATCTGGCACAGACTGTTCAGCCGTTCGGCAAACATGGCCGTGAACTTTTCCGGCATGTGCTGGACGATGACGATGCCCAGGCAAGTTGCCGGCAACCGGGTCAACACAGCTTCCAGTGCCTGTGTGCCGCCCGTTGAAGTGCCAATCGCAACCACTTGGTCCGTGGTGTGCTCCAGGGCGCGGTTGCCGGCCGGACTGAGCATCGCATCGGCGGTCAATTTGGGACGATTAAGGGCTGCGTTGGCCGCCCCCGAGTTTGTGCTGTTGCGCAAGGTGCTGTTAAGCGCGCGCATATTGGCCCGCGCGGCACTGCGTACGGCTTGCACGATATCGCTGGATGAATCTTCGAGAAAGCTTTTCAGACCCACTTTCGGTTTGGTGATAATCGCCACCGCACCGGCGGTTAATGCCTCGAACGTCGCTTGCGCGCCTTTTTCGGCGAGCGACGAGCAGATAACTACCGGCGTTGGATGTTCGGCCATGATCTTTTTGAGGAAGGTAATGCCGTCCATACGCGGCATCTCAATGTCGACGATCAATACGTCTGGCCACAATGTCTTCAATTTTTCGAGCGCAAAAATCGGATCCGACGCTGTAGCAATCACCTGAATACCGGCATCGGTGGCCAGCGCTTGCGAAACCACCTGGCGCACCAGTGCCGAGTCATCGACGATCATTACTTTAATTTTTTCAGCCATACATAGTCCTGGTTTGCGCACCTGACCCATCGGGAAAAGCCAGCAGGACATGGCCACTCCAAAGCTCGAAATGCAATTTCCTGCGTCCGCTACCGCCCACATGCTCGGCCATTAATGCGATGTTTTTTGAGGCGAGTAGTTTCCTACCGTATTCGATGTTACGTGGGCCAATATCCATTTTCCCGCTACTGCCGCCGATAAACATATTGCCGCCGCCAAACAGCTTGGCCTGGTACTCGCTGGGGCGGGTTCCTGCTGCCTCGACGTGTTGCAAAAAGAGGGAGAAGGCTTCGCTGGCGTAACGTCCATCAAGCGCCGAAAGGGGCAACTGCGCCGGGCGAGCGATCTGTGCATTGCGCTCGGTGAGCATGTAATGGCACATGCCGCCAATACGCTTGCGTGGATGCCATAGCGTGATCGAAATACACGAGCCGAGCAGTGTCGAAATTCGCGTGCGTCCGCTACCGAAATAAAAATCCCCAGGTTCAAGTACGACTACCTTGAATGGATCGTCGGCTTCGCTCATGGTTTTCGATAAATGGTCGGGCGCACGATGTCGAGCGGGCCGGTCTTTAGACCGTTCAGCGTTTCCGAGTGGCCAATAATGAGGTAGCCGCCACTCTTCAAACGCGGCAACAAGTGATTAACCACTTTGGCCTTGGTTTCCGGGTCGAAATAGATCATCACATTGCGCAGGAAAATGACTTCAAAATCACCGATGTTGGCGTCGACCGGCTGCGTCAGGTTGATCTGATAAAAACTGGTGCGCTTACGCAGTTCGGGAACGATCAAAAAAGTCCCAGCATGCGAGCGCACCCCTTTCAGACAATACTTTGCCATGAAAGCGGGTGGAATGCCTTCGGTGCGCGCCAGCGAATAATGACCAGTAGCCGCTTTGGCCAGTACCTGCGTACTAATGTCCGAACCGACGACTTCCCACGGTGTATTCGGCATATATTCGGCAAGCACCATGGCTAGCGTATAGATTTCCTCACCGCTCGAACTGGCGGCGCTCCATACGCGAAAAGTCGCGGAACTCTTGCGCTTGCGGATGATTTCGTCGCGCAAAAAATCGAAATGCTTGGGTTCGCGAAAAAAATAGGTTTCGTTGGTGGTCAGCAAATCAACCATCGTTTGCAACTCTTCAGGATGATCGCCATTCGCCAGCATCCGGTAATACTGCGTAAAGGTTGCAAAATCGTACACTTTGAGGCGACGTGTCAGGCGACCGACCAGCAGGATCTTTTTCGCGTCGCTCAGACTAATCCCGGCAATCTTGTAGATCAGGCGTTGAAACAGTGCAAATTCCTGATCCGTAATAGTCGCTTCTATCATCAGAAAAGCTCAATCTTTTTGTCGACAATCTTGGTTTTCTGCGCCAGCGTATCGGCGTAAGCCCGTTCTTCGCGGGCGATCACCTCGGCCGTCGCCATGTTGGTCACCATGCGCCGACAATAAGCATCGCCCGTGTTCGGCAAGAATAGAACCTTGCGCGACCAAGGGCCGAGAAAATCCGAAGACAACAGGGGAATGCCCTCCCGCTCCAGCCACTCCTTGGTGAAGTTGGCGTTACGCATGCCGATGCTCAACGAACCACCCTGAACATCAATGATCGTGCCGCCACCGAAGGCTTTGGCCTGCAGGCGTACTTTCTTCGCGCCCTTGTTGAGCAGCGCATTGAGCAGAGATTCCATGGCAAAATCGCCGGAAAGCAGTGAATCCACATCGCCATGCTGACCACGCCCCATGTTGGGCAACATAAAATGATTCAAGCCGCCAATCCGCGAAGCCGGGTCGAATAGGCAGACGGCCACGCAGGAACCCAGCAAGGTCGACATCGGCCGCTCGCTTTCGATGGCCCAGGCACCGGGGTGAATGCTGCGCGATAAGCGTTCGATTTCTTTGGAAGGAAGGTTTGAGTAATCCACTAGCGCTTTTCAGTCACGTTAATTTTTTCACAGTTTAACCGAGATTTTTCATTAGAGATTTATCTGCTGGACTAAACGTTAGCTTCCCCCGGAAATGAGTCTGCCAAGGGTGACCTAGTCGTGCCGCCGCTCGCCAGTGCCCAACTGCCCCTTCCAACACCGAGACAGCGTCGGTGATGTCGACATGTTTGAACAATCCCGGGTAATCGCCGGTACCCGGATAGAGATCGCGTACCCTTTCGCCGAGCTGGTTTCCGGCGGCAAAATGCGCCTCAGTGGCGGTGTCTACGAGGATCGATTCGGACGTGTCGCGAGTAAATTCGCTCGGTGCGAAGTCAGGATTCAGAAGTACGAAATCTACGATAAGCCATCGGCCTCGGCTGTAACCGCATGGGTAGGCGCTCTACAGTGTGCCCCCTCTGAGAGTGGCGTCGATACTGGCTCTCAGGGCAGCCACCTTGTAGAACGCCTACCCATGAACCTCAAGCGGGCAATGGTTTTTGGACAAGCACCATGTCGTGTTTTCCGGCCAGTTTTCGCAGCAAGTATTGTTCGGATTGAGCGACTTTTTTCTCATAAGAGGCACTGCCTTGTTCGACGAATTGAACGACTTTGACCAGGGTGTTCCAGTACATCGTGGCGATTTTCCGTGCCAAAGCCTTATTGGCGAGCAGTCCGCCTCGACGGGCACGAAGACGACGGTAAAAACCGCCAAAGGCACTGTCGGTGCTTTGGGCCAAGGTTCGAGCAATCGTGCAGAACATGCGCCCTGCCCGGCTGCGCTGCCGCGCCCGGTGTCCTCGACGCTTACCGCTTTGGTGTGTGCCCGGTGCCAACCCCAGCCAAGAGGTAAAGTGCTTGGCCGTTCGCCAGACGGCAAGATCGGTGCCGACCTCACTGGCTAATTGCAACACCGAGTAGTCTGCCAGTCCCGGTACCTCGCTGGCGTCACGCCCACCATTGAGCGCGACCACCAGCGGATGCATAT
>CAXNNH010000081.1:0-7270 GCA_964203325.1 Burkholderiales bacterium
CAGGAACTTGAAGTCGGTAGATCCATTTTGGAAATGCTGGAGTTGGCGCATACCGTATTCCTGGCCTGGGTGGAGTATCTGGAGCGTAATTCCGGGACGCCTCCCGACGCCTCACGCCTGATCGCGCTAACCAACGCTCTGCGTTCAGGCGACGATAGTGCGCTGGAGATGGCATTGTCCGGCAAGGCCGAAACCGTCACGCTCCCCCTTGTCGCAACCGATGCTCCCGTTGTACCTGAGCTGAACGAATCCGTCCACAGCGCAGAAATAATCGCGCTTGAATTCCCGGTACCGAAGCCCGCTGCGCGTATCGAAGCGTTGGCAGAACATCCGAAAACCGCTTCTTTCGCCGATCTCCTCGCGCCGATCGACCTACCTGATTTTGACCTGCCCCCCCCCGAAGTCCCGACCAGCCCGGAAGAGGATACGGCCGAGGACGATACCGATGCCGACGTCGTCCTCCCGCTGCCGTTGCACGAAAAACCGCCCGTCGCACAGGAGATTCTCGTCGCCCCACAGGGAAGCAGTGGGGAAGCGCCGGGGCCGAAAGCAGCACAGCCACCGACACAACCGCCGACGCAACCACGTATCACGGTTTCAGCCACGCTGAACGAAATATTTTTGGCGGAAGCGAGTAGCCATCTCGCCACTTTGCAGCATGAGTTCAGTGTGCTGGAAACCAACCCTGAGCAAGTGCCGCGTCCCGAGATGCACCGTGCGGCCCACACCCTGGGGGGTATTGCCGGCACGGTGGGATTGACGCCAATCAACCAGCTCGGACTAGCCCTGGAACATGCGCTCTTGCGCCGCGTAGCGCATATCTCAACTATATCGGCCATGCCGACTCTCTTAGACGACCAGGCAGCGCATGCCGGTGCTTTGGCCGGGCTTGAAACGATAGGGCAAGCGATAGCCGAACTGGGGGAAATGCTGCGTCTCGTCAAGGACAGGAGCGCTCTCGAAACGGCACCGCACCTGATTGCGGCACTCGACAACCTCTATGCGACGCCACTCGACGCGCAGTTGGCCCAACAATCAGCGGCAGTGGTTGACTCCCTTCCCCATGCTGAAGTGCCGGCCGAATCCGAATACCCACTTGAAGCGGCAGCGCAAGTATTGGAGCGAGCAGCGGTAGTCGATGAACTGGACGAGCAAGTCCTCCCCATTTTCCTGGAAGAAGCGATTGAGTTAAACCAGAAAATCGCGGCCAAGCTGCGTGCCTGGCGCGCTAATCCGGCCGACGGCGAAGTCGCTCACACCCTGGCGCGCCTGCTGCACACGCTGAAAGGTAGCGCGCGCATGGCCGGCGCGATGAATCTTGGCGAAATTGCCCACGCCATTGAAACGCGCGTTGAAGAAGCGCGTCGCTCCGAACGCACACCTCCCGAACTGGTCGACGAAATCAATGAGATCGACAGCGCTTTCGACGCTGCATGCCAAATCGTTGATCGGCTGTTGCGTGGCGAGTCGCTCGATCTACCGACAGCACAAGAGAACGTTGCCCGGACAAACGTACAGCAGGCACTCAACGAAGCTCAACCCGGAGCCATGCCGTTGCCGGATGAAACCGTTCATGAAGGGACGGCTGAACTGGCGGTGTTGCGAGTGCGCGCCGACCTGATCGACCGTCTGGTGAACGAAGCCGGTGAGCTATCGATTGCGCGCAGCCGTATTGAGGGTGAAATGTGCGGCCTGAAGGAATCGCTACTCGATCTGACGGAAAACGTCATTCGTTTACGCCGTCAGTTGCGAGAAATCGAGATTCAGGCCGAATTGCAAATGCAATCGCATACGGCTTACAGCGAACTCGCGACGCAGATTGACGAGCAACATCCCAACTTCGATCCACTGGAGTTTGATCGCTTCACGCGCTTCCAGGAATTGACCCGGATGATGGCGGAATCGGTGAATGACGTCGGTACCGTACAGCAAATCCTGCTCAAAAACGTCGACGAGGCCAACGCCGCCATCCTTGCGCAAGCCCGTCTGAATCGCGAATTGCAGCAGGAGCTGATGAGTGTGCGCATGGTGCCCTTCAGCAGCGTTTCCGACCGTATCTACCGTATCGTGCGACAAACGGCGAAGGAGTTGGGTAAGCGGGCCAACCTCGATATCAAGGGGGCGCAGCTTGAAATTGACCGTAGTGTGCTGGAGAAAATCACTGCGCCACTTGAACATATACTGCGCAATGCCATTGCTCACGGTCTTGAAACAAGCGAGACGCGCATCGCGCAAGGCAAGCCCGAGATCGGCGAGATTGGACTGGCGTTGACCCAGGAAGGGAATCAGATCCTCATCACCCTCAGTGACGATGGTGCGGGGCTTGATTTCGAGCGTGTTCGAGAGCGCGGCATTGCGGCTGGCCTGCTGGCGCCAAACCAAGCCGTCGATACAGACATGCTGGTTGACCTGATTTTTGCCCCTGGACTATCGACGGCTAGCGAACTGTCGCAAATAGCCGGTCGGGGCATTGGCCTGGATGTCGTAAAAACAGAGATGGCGAGTCTCGGTGGGCGGATCGAAGTCAGCTCGACGCCAGGCCAAGGCACCAGCTTCCGGCTCTACATCCCGCTGACACTGGCGTTGACGCAGGCCTTGCTGGTACGCACCGGTAGCAAGCTGTACGCCATACCTTCGGTCATGATCGCGCAACTGCTCGATCTGAAAGAGACGGCGCTCAAACGTATCCGCGACGCCCGTGAGGTTGAGTGGATGGGCCAGCGCTATCCTTTTAGTTTTCTGCCCCACCTGCTGGGTGACCCGCAGGCACTTCCCGAAACACATCGCCAATATTGGGTTTTGTTGCTGCGCAGCGGAGGGCAGCGACTGGCGGTACAAATTGACGAACCCAAGGGGAATCAGGAAATTGTCGTCAAGAACGTCGGGCAGCAACTTGCCCGCGTCGCCGGTATCGACGGAGCAACGGTATTGGGTAACGGGCAGGTCATTCTGATTCTGAATCCGATAGCCTTGACCCGCCGTCTGCCGACCATCGCTTTTGCCTCGTCTGCCACGCCTTCATCGACAGCAGAGCCAGCGAGCGTCGCGCCGTCCGCAGTGCCCACCATCATGGTGGTTGACGATTCGCTGACTGTGCGCAAATTCACCACCCGGCTGCTGGAGCGCGAAGGCTACCAAGTAATTACCGCCAAAGATGGCGTTGAGGCACTTGAGCACCTGGTTGACGTGCTTCCCGACGCAATGCTGGTCGATATCGAGATGCCACGCATGGACGGCTTCGACCTTACCCGCAACATCCGGGCCGATGAGCGCCTGAAAAACATTCCCATCATCATCATCACCTCGCGCACCGCCGACAAACATCGTAACTATGCTTTCGAGATCGGCGTCAATCAATACCTGGGTAAGCCGTATCGGGAAGAGGAGTTGTTACAGTTACTGAGCAACTACGTCAAGCACCCCCACCCAAGTTGATTCGGCTTGATTCTCGGCCTATTGCCCCAGCCAGCGTTGCAGATGGCCGGTTCGACTAGAGACTTCTGGGGAGGCGTTGATTAATTGTCGTTTCGAGTAAAACGAGAAATCTACGATATCGTCCGCTCGATGGCGGAAGTCTTCGCTGACGTAGCTGCCGGGCACCTTCTCCAGCGTCGTATAGTCCAGACTGTGCAGCCATTCATCCGGCACGAAGCCGATGATCAGGTCGCGCACCAGCTCCGGGGTGGAAAAGAGGAATTTGTAGCAGCTATCGTGATCGTTTGTCATTCGTGCATTTTAGCTGCGGGAGTCAAGGATACGAAAAGTGCAGTGGTACAGGCTCTTCCAGGGATTCTGTACCCGTTAAACGCGCCCGGACGAAAGGTGCGCTTTTGCCCTCCTCTAGGGGAAGAGAGCGGTAGTTCAGGCGGGAATTTACGGGGTACGATTCACTTATTTTCGGTTCATTGGCGCCTTGCTTGGCTTTATCGAATAAATTGTAACGTGTTGTTATATTGTTGTTTTTATTAAGTAAGAGCCATTCGGATCAGACCCTTTTTGTCTTTGTCGATGCTGTTCGAGGCAAGGCCGACGTTAAATGGCGAACTGATGAGCTGCTGGCGGTGTTGCGTGGCGAACGATGTTACGATTAGTCCATCACTCAACCAACCGGAAACGAGTATGCCGCTAACGATCAATGTTCACGAAGCGAAGACGAATTTTTCGCGCCTTCTGGATCAGGCCCACGCTGGTCAGGAAATCCTTCTGGCGAAAGCCGGCAAGCCCTACGCCCGCCTGATGCCTCTGGCCCCGACCGGCGTTAAGCGGCAAGCCGGACGCTTGTCCGGGCGAGTGACAGAAGCCTTTTTCGAGCCTCTGCCCTTGGATGAACTGGAAGCATGGGAAGGTAAATGAGGTTCCTGCTCGACACCCATGCCCTGCTCTGGTGGCTGACGGACGATCCCAAGCTGTCGTCCCGAGCCAAAGAAGTAATCGCCGACGAAGCCAATACGATCCTCGTCAGCGCGGCCAGCGCCTGGGAAGTCGCCACGAAATTCCGGCTGGGGAAGCTGGAAATTGCCGCAGAGCTTGTTTCACGCTTTAACGAGTTGATTGCGGCAGATGGATTTGAGCATTTACCACTCGACTATCTGCACGCCTTGAAAGCTGCCACCTACGAAGTCGATCACCGCGATCCTTTTGATCGGATGCTGGCAGCGCAAAGTGCTCTGGAATCCGCGACATTGATTTCGTGCGATCCAGCGTTTGGGCTTTTTGGGACGAAGGTGCTTTGGTAGGAGCGCATTTAATGCGTGCCTGACACCTTGATTTTATCCTTCCGCTTTGATCATTTTCATCTTATTGAAGTACATATGAATCGGCCTCTCTTAATTGCCATGTTCTCGGCCGCTTGCGCGCTTCCTGGCCATTGATTCGCCGATGACGCCTCACAACACCAAAGGGGCAGACCCCTTGGGTCTTTCTTTGCTATTGTCGATTTCATACCATAACAATGAATTTCGATATGAAAGGATGCTCATGCGACCGTCCGTTGTGCTAGACATGAAGCGAAGTGCCGTGCGTGAAGCGGTGAGCCGCTTTCGCACGACTAACCCACGCATCTTCGGCTCGGTGCTGCATGGCACCGCCCGGGATGGGAGTGACCTCGACCTACTGGTCGATGCGCTGCCCGGCGCCACGATGTTGGATTTGGGCGATTTGGAAGAAGAACTGAAATCGCTGCTCGGAGATGACGTCGATTTACTGACGCCTGGCGACCTGCCGCCGAAGTTCCGGAGCAAGGTGCTCGCTGCGTAACATCCGACCTATTTTTGGACGTGGCGTTGATTGCGCCAGAAGTCCAGAGATGAAAGAACAGTTGGCGGGCCGCAGTTTTGGTAACGATAACGAATAGGTGCTAAAGCCATGCTTAGTTCCCCGTCAAGTGTTGAGCCTATTTTCCATGCCATCGCACCGCTACTGCCGCAGATTGCAGAAGAGGGCGAAATACACAAGGCAATGGCTGTTGAAGACGTTGATCGCGGTTTATCCAGCGCGCTCGATTGCTCCATGAATGAAGCTCGCCATCACCGGCTGGTTGTCGAAAAGCTGTTTTCTGTCTTGTGTGTGCTCGACCGGCAAAGTCTAAGCCGGGGGCAATGGCGATTCGTCTCATTCCCGGCGAGCCTGCTCGCTCGCCACTTGATGGCAAGCCTGGCGCAGCCGGGGCAAACCCTGTTTCCGGGAAACTACTGGGAACAAGGCCCGCATCGTCCGAACAGCATTATTGAAGAGCAACGCGATCTATTGCAGGCACTGGAAACGCGACGCCTGCGTTTCCATCCCGAAAAATCAAGCCCGTTGCCCCTCCGCGTCGTGCATGTCGCGTGGGGCGTTGTTCGTCTTGATGGCCGCTTCCTATTGCTGCACCGGGAGGACAAGACACGCAACCGCCAAGGCAATTTTGTATTGCCGGGTGGGCGTTTCAATGCGGCAGACTGGCCTGGCCTCGATTCGTCGTCCTTGGCCGCCACGCAGCAAGTCGGGGTGCGCTTGCCGTCCGACGTGCAGGAAAGAACGCTACTGCGTGAACTCGAAGAAGAGCTTGGCTTGCTGCCGGCGCAACACTTCAAACCCTTGCGCTGGCGCGACATCAAGCCCTGGCGGCAAATTGAAGGTGCGCGTAATCATCATGCCTATACCGAGTATCTGATTTCCTTGTTCCAGATTGAGTTAACCGCTCAAGGCGAAACCCGGCTTTATGACCAGATAGCACAACAACCCGCGCAACAACCTTGTACGTGGTTCACTGTCGATGAAATGGAAAAGCAGAGCTTGCCCGACGGAACGGCCAGCTATCTCGATGCCTTGCTGGCCGATTTTGGCGCGGATTTTGCAAAGATCATGGGCGAAAACCCCGACTCCCGAGCCGACAGCAGGCCAGCCGGGGAAACCGAGGCCATCGATTTTCCGCTGAACGACGGTTTTTTGCGGCGAGGCAAGACGGGCAAAGAAAAGCCGTTGAAGATAGAGCTGGACGATTGGCAACGAGCGTTTCTTTTGGCCTTGGCCTGGCACGCAAAGGGATTGCCCTTTATCGAAGTCGAAATGGCTAAGCCACTGCCTCGCGGCTGGATCAAACTGGACGATGCGCTTGTGGCGCAGGCTACCTCCCTGGCGCGTCAGCTCATGCAGGCGGGCTGCCCGTTGCTGGAAATCAATAGTCCTTCTTATGTACGGCTGAATCTGCATCCGGACGCTATCTTTTTCGACTCTGCCGTATTCCGCTTTGATGTGCGGCCGGAAGGGGCTGACCCCGAAGCGCAGCACTGGCAATTCGAACTTGTTGCCGCCCCGATCCTGACGCCCATTGGCAAAACCGCCGGGGTGGATAAGTCATGGTCTATCAGCCGAAACACGGCGCGTATTGTTCTAGCGATTGCGGAGGGCAAAGACCCCGAAGCAGACTACCGAATCAAGTCGGGCGATATTCAGAAAACGCTACGCGACCAAGTGGACCAACAGTTGCGCGCCTATGGGTTGCGCAAACTGGTGAGAATTGAGGAGGGTGGTTTTCGCCTCAATGCGGAGCGGAGAAGTTACTCCGGTAGCTCTCCTCTAGCGAAAGGAGATTGATGTGGATACTGTGCTCATTCAAACAAATAGCGAAGAGAAAGACATGGCAGCGATTATCCAGTTTCCGAAACAAATAGCTAAAGAGCCAGAAAAAAAATCAGCTTATCCAATACCAGTACCACAGGAAATTCTTGACGAGCTTTATCCGGACAAGATGAGATTCACTGAAGAAATAGACAACCTCGATGGTGATATC
>CAXNNH010000082.1:0-7268 GCA_964203325.1 Burkholderiales bacterium
AAAAAGCGGGCGCGCGCTTCGGAGACGACAGTCAGCAAGAGTGCATTGTCGAGATGCCCGCCGTAGTTCATGTGGCTCAGGTAAAGCATTATCTCAGTGGAAAAAACGAACTGCTCGGGGAGGTCAATCTGTAGGCGTGGCATGGTCGAGTGTTGAGCAAAAGGGTCAAATCAGGTTGTCGCGCGTGACGCCGCCGCGTTTGATGATACGACGCAATTCGTCCAGCGCCTCCAATTGAATCTGGCGCACGCGTTCGCGCGTCAGTCCGATGTCGATGGAAATATCATCGAGAGTGCACACCTCGCCCCCTGCCAGACCATAACGACGCTCGATCACCTGCCGCTGCTTGCTAGAGAGTTGTGCTACCCAACTCGCCAGCAAACCGTTGGTTTCGCTCGACTGGAGCATCGCGGCGGGATCCAGCGCATTATCGTCGGCAATGGCATCGGCCAAGGTGTGAGTGGGGTCGATTTCCAGCGGCGAATCGAGCGAGGCGATGTGTTCACTGAGCGCCAATACCCGGCGCACGTCTTCTGGTGTGCGATCGATCAAATGGGCGATTTGCTCGATGTGAATTTCACGACCGCTGGCCGATTCCAGATGGCGCACCGCGCGCAATACGATGTTGATCTCCTTGAGCACATGCACCGGCAGGCGAATGGTGCGCGACTGGTTCATGATGGCGTGCTCTATGCTCTGCCGAATCCACCAGGTGGCGTAGGTCGAGAAACGAAAGCCGCGTTCGGGATCGAATTTTTCGATCGAGTGAATAAGGCCGAGATTGCCTTCTTCGATCAAGTCGAGCAACGGAATGCCGCGATGCAGGTAGTGCTTGGCAACGTTCACCACCAGCCGCAGGTTGTGCTCGATCATTTTTTGACGGGCAGTGAAATCACCTTCCCGTGCGCGGCGCGACCAATCGGCCTCCTCGGCCCGTGTAAATAGCGGTTTGGCCCCTATTTCATTGAGATAAAGCTGGGTTACATCGTTGAGCAGCTCGCCTTCGGCGCTGGCCGGCGAACCTCCCGCTTTATCCTCTTCCAAACTCGCTTCCTCCAAAACTCCAATTTCCGGATCACGCTGGAGTCTATCGACGGACAGTTCTAACTCTGGAAGTTCTTCTTTTGAAAGAATTTTTTCAAAAATTTCTTTGGGAATACCTGAAGAATCGTCACTGCCAGAATCGCCACTCATGGTCAGCGGGGTGGCAGGTACTTCAAAGGATCGACGGGTTTACCCTGGCGCCTGACCTCAAAGTGCAGCTTGACCTGATCCGCATCAGTATTGCCCATTTCGGCAATTTTCTGGCCCCGGCCCACGCTCTGCCCTTCCTTGACCAGCACGTTCTGATTATGAGCGTAGGCCGAGAGGTAGGTATTGTTGTGTTTGACGATGACCAACTTGCCGTAGCCGCGCAATCCAGTGCCGCTATAGACCACCTTACCCTCCCCGGCCGCCAGCACCGGGTCGCCCGCCTTACCGGCAATATCGACGCCCTTGCTCGCTCCTTCGCTGAAGGTGCCGATAATCTTGCCATTGTTCGGCCAAATCCACGCCACATCTTCATCGCCAGTAGCCGCTGCCGGAGTGCTAGCAGGAGCGGCGGCGGGTTCGGATTTTACGTCCGACTTCGCTTCCGGCCTGATGGCCGCCAGTTGTGCTGGTGGCGATTCGGCCGCTTTAGGTTGCCCTTGCGCTTGCGCCTGGGCCAAAGCCGCCTCGGAATAAACGTCCTTGCCCCCCTTCGGTTCGCGCTTCAGTGTCGCGGTATTACTATTGCTAAGAGTCGTAGCGCTGCTTGTGCTGTTAGCGCTAGCTGGACTGTTCTCAAGAAGACGACTCTCGACGATCGGCGCGCCAATAACCGGCCGGCTCATGGCCACTTCTGTCCCATAGGCAGAACCGGCTGACGCCATACTTGCACCGCTTTGCCTTATACGTAAAACGATGCCCGGAACAATGCTGTTAGGGTTCTCAATACTGTTCCAGGCGATTAACTCCCTGAAATCGATACCGTGAGCGCGTGCGATGCTGCGCACGGTATCGCCCTTCTTGACGGTATAGAGATCCCGGCTCGACGAAGCCGTCTCGGAAACGACCGCTGGCTGGCCGCCACGTTCGACAACCGGTGCGGGATTTCGGCTGGCACAGCCCGCCGCGCCAAGAACTGCGGCAAGGCAGAGTACGGGCAAATTGATAGTATTCGCTTGATTCTTCATTCGACTCCCGAAAGCAGTGGAACGAAACGAACGCCGTCCATGCGGGTTTCGACAAAGCCATCGGCCCGACGTTCGATCAGAGATAGAGTTTGATCAGCCGACCCCAGCGGCAAGATCAGCCGGCCACCCAGCGCTAGTTGCTGCATGAGCGCCGGGGGAACGCGCAAACCGGCGGCGGCGACGATGATCGTATCGAAAGGTGCCTCTGCGGGCAGTCCTAACTGACCGTCCCCGTAGATCACGTTAACATTTTGCTGCCCCATAGCCTGCAAGTTATGCCTGGCCTTGGTAACCAGCGGCTCAATGCGCTCGATGGAGAACACCCGATTGCACAATTGCGCCAGCACCGCTGCCTGATAACCGCAGCCGGCGCCGATCTCCAGCGTCTTGCCTAATTCGCGCCCGGCACGTAAAACTTCGATCATGCGCGCAACGATGAACGGTTGCGAAATAGTCTGCGAAAAGCCGAGCGGTAGCGCTGTGTCTTCATAAGCGCGCGAAGCCAGTGCTTCTTCGACAAAAATATGGCGTGGCACAGCGGCAATCGCTGCCAGCACTATCTCGTCGCGAATGCCTTTGTCGCGCAGACGATCAATCATGCGCGTTCGTGTGCGCTGCGAGGTCATGCCAATCCCGGAAGCGGTCGCCGCCGCTGCGGCAGATGAAGTTGCGGCCATCGCTGCTGTCGCTGCTGCCGCTGTCGAACGCGTTGCCATTTTCATGCGGCGAACCAGGAGCGAACCAGCGGTAACTGGGCGTTGTGCGTCAGGTCGATCTGGAGCGGCGTAATCGATACCTGATTATTGCGCACGGCGTAAAAATCGGTACCCTCTCCTGCGTCCTGCGCCTCGCCGGCCGCGCCCACCCAGAACACCGTTTCGTTACGCGGCGTCAGAGTACGTACCACAGGTTCGGCCTTGTGGCGCTTGCCCAGACGGGTAACGACCGTACCGCGCAGTTGTTCATAAGGCACATCCGGTACGTTAACGTTAAGCAGAACAGGTTCACGCACCGCTTGGCGCTGTAACAGTTCAACGAGTTCGCGCACGACGCGCGCGGCGGTGGCGAAGTTTTCGCCGGTTTTGCTGCACAGCGAAACGGCAATCGACGGCACGCCGAGCAAAAACCCCTCGGTTGCCGCCGCAACGGTGCCGGAGTAAATCGTGTCGTCGCCCATGTTGGCACCGTGATTGATACCGGAAACCACCATATCCGGCAGTTTATCCAGCATGCCGGTGACAGCCAGATGGACGCAATCGGTCGGCGTGCCGTTAACATAATAAAACCCGCTTGCCGCACGCTTGAGCGAAAGAGGACGATCCAGTGTCAGCGAGTTGCTGGCCCCGCTGCGGTCACGTTCGGGAGCGACGACAGTAATATCGGCCGCCTGTTGGTTGATCTCGGACAGGGCGCGCGCCAAATGCTCGATCCCCGGAGCGAAATAGCCATCGTCGTTACTAAGCAAAATCCGCATAAAACCCCAAAAAGATCGGAAAAACGAATAAAAAAACCGGCAATTTGCCGAATTTTTTAGTAGGTGTTGCCGGAAAGAGCCACCTGCGCGCTTAAGGTTAGGCCCAACAGGATTTGGCTTCATCTGGCGCAGAAACTAAGGCGAACATTCTAGCAGATCGAACAGCGCTACTTACGAATGCGAGCACTCTGCTCAGCATACTTGGCAGCGCTTCTGCTAATAGGCTTCCCTCGGTATTTCGTCTGCCAAAAGAAGTATTTTATATGAGGCTCTTTGATTTTTTGCCACCTCCTTACCTAAGCCAAAGCAAGGTGGCAGCGAAAGTGAGCATACCTATAAAATTTTCGGCTTTTTTCTCGTAACGTCTTGCACTTCTGTCTACCGCTCATGCCAACGTCCCAAAAATCCCTGTTTTTCCACTCGCACATAGCGTCTGAAGTCGCTATTCCACTTCTCCCGATCCGCTGATAATGATCGCCAGTGTCCGCCGATCCGTAGCACCCAGAGTACTTCTTCCACAAAATACCGACAGGCAAATCGGCAAAAAAAACAGGGCGAAGTCTTTCGACTTTGCCCTGTAATTTTGAGCCGAAATAGATCAGGCAACTACAGTTGCGGCTACCGGCTTCTGTCTGCGCGTAAGCTTTTCCTTAATCCGTGCGGACTTGCCCGAACGCTCGCGGAGGTAGTACAGCTTGGCGCGACGCACGTCGCCACGACGCTTAACTTCGATCGCAGCCACCAGCGGCGAATAGGTCTGGAAAGTACGCTCGACGCCCTCTCCGGACGAAATCTTGCGCACAATAAAATTGGAATTCAAACCACGGTTGCGCTTGGCGATTACCACGCCTTCAAAAGCCTGCAAACGCTCGCGGGTACCTTCCTTGACTTTCACCTGCACAACGACGGTATCGCCTGGCGAAAATACGGGGATAGTTTTGCCCAAGCGGGCAATTTCTTCCTGTTCTAGGATATCAATCAGATTCATTTTATGAAAAACTCCAGTTACGATTTATTTTCCTGACCGCATTGCTCCTGAAACTGCCCCAGGAGTTGCGTTTCCACTTTCGACAACCCACGCCCGGCCAACAACTCGGGGCGCCGCTGCCACGTCCGACCCAGCGCCTGTTTAAGACGCCAGCGACGAATCTGCTCATGGTGTCCGGACAATAAAACATCCGGCACCCGCTGACCTGCATATTCCTCAGGCCGCGTGTAGTGCGGGCAATCAAGCAAGCCCGCAACAAATGAATCCTGTTGTGCTGATTCGGCATCGTTAAGTACGCCCGGCAATTGCCTGATGATGGCATCAAGCAACGCCATCGCCGGAATTTCTCCGCCCGAAAGCACAAAATCTCCCAGCGAAATTTCTTCATCGACACAGCGCGCGATTAAACGCTCGTCGATTCCTTCGTAACGTCCGCAAAGCAGTACCAAACCGCATTGGCCGGATTGGACGTATTTTCCTTGCTCCACTTCATTGGCAAATTTCATCACCCGCTGGTGGGTTAGTGGAACACCCTGCGGCGATAAATAAACGACCCGACTATCTACCACGCCCACGGTTAGCTGCCTGGCTTTGGCAGCAGAGAGGGCGGCTTCCAGAGGCCCCGGCAGCATCACCATACCCGGTCCACCTCCGTACGGCCTGTCATCGACTGTACGGTGTTTATCCTGGGTGAAATCACGCGGATTCCACAAATCGAGACTCCAACGTCCCTCTTCGAGCGCCCGTCGGGAGATACCGGATTGGGTCAACGCAAAAAACATCTCGGGAAACAGCGTTACCACATCGACAACCAACCGCTGCGCCGACAATACGGGCCGCATAGCCGAATCTACCAATCGACTTCCCAGTCGACGCGCACATGCTTAAGCGCCATATCGACATCCAGCACTACTGCTGCGACAAAAGGCAATAATCGTTCAGCATTCTGCCCGTCACCAATCCGCAGTACGTGATTGGCAGAAGTCTCGATCAGACCTAGCACACGACCCAGAGACTGGTCATGGGTATTGATGACATCAAGTCCAATCAAATCCGCCCAGTAATATTCATCCTTGTCGGGCTGAGGAAGCGCTGCACGCGGAACCCCGACCAAGACGCCTTTCAAGGCTTCCGACGCATCGCGATCAGGACTACATTCAAGCTCGGCAATCAGAGATGCATTATGCTCTTTGCACCGAAGCAGCCGCGTCTGCCGCCAAAGTGAAGGATCGTCACCGTCGCGACCGAGCCACCAGTGCGACAAACGTCCCCATAACGGCGGATCGTCAGCAAAAGGATGGATCTTCACCGCACCCCGCAAGCCATACGGCCCTACGATTTTGCCGAGAACGACAATATCTACAGGTTGCAGGCTTTCCGGAGGAATATCGGACAAAGGAGAAAACAGAGACGTAATCAGCTTTTAGACGGCTGCTTTGGCGCTGGCTTGCTTGACCAAGCGAAGCACGGTCGGCGACAACTGCGCGCCTTGTTGCTGCCAGTAGGTCAAACGATCAGTGACAATGCGCAAACCTTCTTCACTGGCAGAAGCCAGTGGATTGTAAAAACCAACGCGTTCAATGAAGCGACCGTCGCGGCGATCACGCGAATCAGCCACTACCATGTGATAAAAGGGACGTTTTTTGGCACCACCACGGGCGAGACGAATAACAACCATAATGTTCTCTTCCAAATTCAGAAAAAGGCCAAGATTGTAACAAGAACCAGAGGTAAAACAAACCCATATTGTCAGAACTTGAGGAGCAAGATCCTCAGAAGCAATCAGAAGGCGCCGGAACTGCTCGATAAGCGGCTCGATAAGCGCTTCTGAGATTTACGGATCTATCGCTGCAGCACATGGTTATAATCACCCCTCTGTGCGATCCGGCCGCTGCCGGCCGAATTGAACGCGATGACAAATACGATTCCGAATTTTCCGAATTCCGAGACAGCAGTGCAAACAACTTCGACTGAGGCTGCTTTGACTGATGCCAATTTGTGCGCCATTTTTGAATGGCTGGCGACACCACAATCCATTCATGCAACGGACGAGCTTTCACTGTTGCAGGCTAATTTACTAGCTTTACGTACTGCACAAGGAAGCCGGCAGCAGCGTGCAGAAGCTCTCGAACAACTCTACACACGCAGCAACACCGTTATTGTGCAGTTAATGGCGACACTGACCAATGTTGCGCTGCCGGTTCCGCGTAAAGTGAGAGAGATGGTGCGCAGCATCCAGGAATTACTCGAAACTCTTACCGACATCGTACAAACTACAGCCGACGATTCCAACGATTCGTCGGACGACGAAACAGGGAGGCAGCCCAAAGAACTGGCCGCATGGAGAAACTTGAATGCGCTGGCGCAACACCTTCTCATCAGCAACCTGGTCGCCGCCCCCGCCGGCGTGGGTATCTGGCAGAAACTGCATCGCACTTACGCGGCAGCGCAGCGACTACTGGCTAACCACTTTACGCCCGTTGGTGAATCCCAAAGCCTGGAGCATATCTACACGTCAGCCCTCCTACTCGGATGCTCACAGCCGGATTCCTTCACCTCGACGGAGGTCGGGTTCATAGCATCCTAT